>NZ_BAAGSM010000008.1:0-113992 GCF_054782435.1 Nocardia thraciensis | reverse complement strand
AGCCTGCCAGCGCCGATGGTACTGCACTCGACAGGGTGTGGGAGAGTAGGACACCGCCGGAACATACTTCCCGAAAAGGGGGCCCATACCTTGGGTCCCCTTTTCGTCGTTTCGGACCCGGTGCCGCGTGCCGGACGGTTCGTCCGGGCGTGATTGAATTCGAGGAGGCGCACGGCCGCTGACCTCACATCGACGAGCACCTGGGCTGGGCATCGAAGCAGGAGCAGAGAAAGGGATCACCGTGTCGGAGCAGAACGACGGTCGGAAGCCCTTCCGCCGTAGCAGCAGCGGGTCCGGTGATTCCGGGGAGCCCGGGCACGATCGCTCGGACAGTGATTCGGCCGGTGGCGCCCGACGGGGCTTCAAACGTAGCGGCGGCGCCTCTGGCGAGGGCCGACAGGGGCTCGACCGTGGCGAGAGCCGCCGGGGCGATGCCGACCGCGGGGCGGGTGGCGGATTCCACCGCGGGGAAGGCCGTCGCGGCGACAGCGGCCGCGGCGAAGGGGGTTTCCGGCGCGGAGAGGGGCGTCGGGAGGATGCCGGCCGGGGTGGATCGAACCGCGGCGAAGGGCAGCGTGGCGGCGCGGGCCGTGGTGGTTTCGACCGGGGTGAAGGTCGCCGGAGCGATGCCGACCGCGGCGCGGGCCGTGGTGGTTTCGATCGCGGGGCGGGGCGGCGCGGCGATGCGGACCGTGGCGGGTTTCGCCGTGGTGATGCGGACCGTGGCGGGAGTCGTGGTGGCTTCGATCGCGGAGTGCGGCGGAACGATGCCGATCGCGGCGGCTTCGGCCGTGGGTCGGACCGCTCGTACGGTGCGGGTCGCGGGAGCTTCGGCCGTGGTGAGGGCCGCAGTGGTGATGGCGATCGTGGCGAGGGGCGTCGTGAATCGGGCAGCGGTGGTCCGGGCCGAGGCGCGGACTTCTCGCGTTCGCCGGGTGCGGGCCGAGGCGATGACCGGAGCGGGTCCGAACGTGATGCGGATCGCGGATTCGGCAGGGACAGTGGGGTATTCGGCTCGGGTGGTGACTCCGGGCATCGACGCGGGGGCGAGGGTGCGCAGGGGCCGGGTGGCCGGGGGCTCGACCGTCGCGACGCGCGGCCGGACGAACCGGCGCTGCCGGAGGACGCGCAGGCCGCCGATCTGGATTCGGCAGTTCGCCGCGACCTGCTGAGTTTGGACAAGAACAATGCCGAGACGGTGGCCCGGCATCTCGTGATGGCCGCCCGGCTCCTGGACGAGGACCCGGAGCTGGCGTTGGCGCACGCTCGCGCGGCGCGGCAGCGGGCCGGGCGGATCGCGGTGGTCCGCGAAACCGCCGGTGTGATCGCGTATCACGCCGGTGAATGGGCGGAGGCGCTGTCGGAACTGCGGACCGCGCGCCGGATGTCCGGTGGCTCCGGCCTGCTCGCGGTCATGGCCGACTGCGAACGCGGACTGGGCCGTCCGGAACGGGCGATCGAGCTGGGTCGCAGCGACGAGGCACGGCAACTGGCCGGCGACGAGGCCACCGAGCTTCGGATCGTGGTCGCCGGTGCGCGCATGGATCTAGGCCAGTACGACCAGGCCGTGGTCACCCTGCAGACGCCCGACCTGGATCCCGCTCGTACGGGTTCGACCGCGGCGCGACTGTTCTACGCCTACGCGGAGGCCCTGCTGGCCGCAGACCGCGCCGACGAGGCCCTGAAATGGTTCCTGAACGCGGCCTCCGCGGACCTCGACGGCGAAACCGACGCCGAGGAGCGCGCCGACGAACTCGCGGGCGGCGAGGACTACGCCGAGGATGCCGATGACGAACCTGCCGACGACGAAACCGACGCACGCGGTGGCGCCGATGACCCGAATTCCGGTGTGAATTAGCGTCCTGCGCCGAATCCACCGGTAGGTGTGCCCAACCCGGCGATCGAGCGCCTAGGCGACCTGCGCTGCGGCGCGCGTGGTCGACCGATTCGGGTGAAGGGCGGCCGGACGGGACGCTGCCGCGACGGTATGCGATTGTGCAGGTGGGGGACGAGGACGCGGGAACCGGAAGTGGCATCGCTGCGGGTGCCGGAGTAGGTGGAGCTAGTGACGCGGTTGAGGGAGCGGTTCGGGGCGCTGCTGCTGGATCTGGACGGCACGCTGTATCGCGGTCATGACGTGATTCCCGGTGCGCCGGAGGCGCTTTCGGGGTCGACGAGTGCGCAGGCGCTGATGTACGTCACGAACAACGCCAGCCGGTCGGCCGCGACGGTCGCGGGCCACCTGGCCGAATTGGGCTTCGCCGCAACGGAGAACGAGGTCGTGACCAGTGCGCAGGCGGCGGCGCGTGTGCTGGCGGGACGGGTGCGGGCGGGCGCGACCGTGCTGGTCGTCGGCACCGATGATCTGGCGGCGGAGGTCGAGCGGGTCGGTCTGCGCCCGATTCGCCGGTTCGGCGATGTGACGCCCGACGCTGTGGTGCAAGGACATTCGCCGCAGACGGCATGGCCGGATATGGCGGAGGCGGCGTACGCGTTGCGTGCCGGGGCGCTCTGGGTCGCCGCCAACACCGACGCCACGCTGCCCAACGAGCGCGGTCTGGCGCCCGGCAACGGTTCCATGGTCGCCGCCCTGCGCGCGGCCACCGACCTCGAGCCGACCGTGGCGGGCAAGCCGTACGCGCCACTGCTCGAGGATGCCCTGGACCGTGCCGCCACACGCAATGCCCTGGTGGTCGGCGATCGCCTCGACACCGATATCGACGGCGCGCACTGTGTGGGGCTGCCCTCACTGCTGGTTCTCACCGGTGTCAGCACTCTGGCGGACCTCCGCAAGCAGCCCGCCGACCGCCTCCCCACCTACGTCGCCGACTCCCTCGAAGCGCTGAATCATCCATTGGCGCAGTGCGATTCGATCCGGGCGGAGGACGTCGACATCGCCGACCGTCTGGCCGAACTCCTGCACCAGCACCCCGGCCGAGCGATCCCCCTCGCCGGTTAGCACTCATGCTCCCGCATCACATTCGGGGCGAGGCGCGGTAGGGAGCCGTACCTCGAGAGACCCTGGCGGGAGCTTTCGCCGCGGACTGGGACCGGTTTCGGGCGTGGGCCGCATCGGGAGGATAAGGTCGGATCACGGACCGGGAGGCGCGATGGCGGATGTGGAGATACGTGACCTCGGTCGCGACGAACTCGGTGACGCGGTGACGCTGCTCGGGCGGGGGATGCGGGACAATCCGATCGTGGTGCGGGTCTTCGGCTCCGCACCGGTGGCTCGGGAGCGGGCGCTCACCAGGTTCTTCAGGTCCGGGCTGCCGGGTGTGTTCCGGCACGGGGCGGTGGCCGGGGCATTCCGCGACGGGCGGCTCGTCGGGGTGTGCGGAATGGGGCGGCCCCGCAGCCGTCCGCCGGGGCCGATCGAGAAATTCGCCGCGGTGCCGGTGATCGCGCTCAGCTATCCGCCCGCGACGGCGATCCGCATCCTGCGGTGGACGGGTGCGTGGGGTGAGCACGATCTGATCTCACCGCATTGGCATCTCGGCCCGGTCGCCGTCGACACCGCCTCGCGGGGACGGGGCATCGGCGGCGCCATGCTCGAGGAGTTCTGCGGCCGTATGGAATCCGAGCGCGCGATCGCCTACCTCGAGACCGACAAGCCCGAAAACGTCCGCTTCTACACGAAATTCGGATTCGTGGTCGTGGCGCAGGCCGAAGTCCTGGGAGTACCCAACTGGTTCATGCGGCGTGACTAGCGTGCGGGAACGTGTACGGGGTGCGTGCGTCAGTCGGGTGGGTGGGAGCCGCGGCCGAGGCGGGTCATGAGGGCTGCGCCCGCGCGGCGGCGGGCGATGGCCGCGAGTTCGTGGGCAGCGGTCGGGATCTTCAGCCACCACTGTTCGGCGAAGCGATAGTCGGCGGTGGGGGACAGGCGCGCGGCCAGGTCGGGGCGCTGGAGCAGTAGGTAGCGGCGGGCGCGGGCGGCGTGCATCGGATCCGAGGCGATCTTGATGTGGTCGGCGTGCTCGATCAGCGGAATCGCGAATTCGATGTTCTGCCAAGTGCTTTCGGCCTTGGTCTCGGTCACGATACGGGTGACGGGCACGCCGAGCGCCTCGTGCGCATAGCGGGCCATCACCTCCGCCTCCACCCAGTCGCCGTGGACCGCCCCGCCGGTGCAGACCAGGATGCTGTCGCGGCGCGGGTCCCGCGATCGGGCGGCGATGCGGCAGCGCCAGCGCTGCAGCGGATGCGTGCTGCCATCCGGCCGCGCCGGATAGCCCAGCAGCACAACGGCTTCCGTGGCGCCCTCGGGCACCGGTGGCAGACGGGCGTTCGGATACCTGTGCGACGCGCGCCGGTGCAACCACTCGGCGGCGGCGAACAGCATGACCGGGCCGGCCGCCGCGGTGACGGCGGCCGCACGATTCAGACGGCGTCGATCGGCTCGCACCGCCACATTGTGCCAAGTGGCAGCCGCATGGTCCGAGCACGGGGCGGGGTCGCTGTCCTTTACTGCCGCGCAGCGGTCCGGACGTAGTGAGAGGAGACGCGTCCGGGGAGTGCGCGCGTCCTCGGGACACGTTATCGCTGGCTCGCCGTTCCGAGTGTTGCGAGCGGCCGGTCGTCCTATCGCCGCCCGCCCGGACACACTGGTGCAGTGCGGACGGGCGGGCGGCGCGGATCGGTCGGCGGCACCGTCATTGCGGGCAGCCGCAGGGGTCGAGTATTTCGTCGGTGACCGCAAGGGCGTGCACCCGCAGGCCGCCGACCAGGGCGCCCTCCTCGTCGTACTGGCTGATCTGGAAGGTGTGCAGGCCCCCGGCTCCCGTGTCCTCGGCCAGGGTGACGTCCAGCGCCACCGGGACCAGCGTGCCGGGCCGCACCTCCACCTCGGCCTCCTGATCGCCGTATCGAGAGCCTTCGCCGCCGCGGGGGAGCAGGTTGAAGGAGGAGAGTTCGACCTTCTCGGCGCGGCGTTTCGGCGGTCGCAACTCGTAGGTGTTCTCGGAATCGACCAGGATCGGCACCCCGCCGTTGTCCAGCAGGACTCGCTCCAGCGGCTGGCCCGGATTCTCGCAATCGGCATCGATGCGCATCCGGACCAGGTCGTCCAGGTCGAGACCGGCCACGGTGGCGAAGGAGCGCTGCAGCACCTGCTCGCGCACCAGCGTGTCCAGCCCGTCCTCGCCGAGGATCTCGCGCACCGCGAGCGTGTACCGCTGCGGTGTCGCACCGACGTTGGCGACCCGGAACGCGAACTGCATCTTCCCGCCGTTCTGCTGCGCATCCGCGATGGCGATATTGCGTTGCCCCATGTGCTGATACTTGGCGGCATCGAACGGCGTGGCACCGCCCGCCGCGACGAACTCCACGCCTTCGGGAGTCGAGCCGCCGGTGACGAAGCAATTCGCGCCGATGCACCGATGTGGATGGGCCTGCTCCGGAGTCCACTCGATACTGGCGACACCGAAACCGCGCGGCGGGACGGTGAGCTTGCTCTTGTACGGAATCGGCTGCTGGCGAGGGTTGAACGGGTTGGGACTACCCGGGACTCGGCCCTGTTGTGGTTGGAATCCCACCGTCGGATCCGCTACCCACACCTGCACCTGCACGTCCATATGGTTGTTGTCGCTGTGATTGTCGACCCGCACATTGATGGTGTCCTTCTGATTGACGTGCGCCGTACCTCCGCCCGTGGTGAGCCACAGCGACGGACTCGCCCAGAACACGGTGCCCTGAGGGACGGGTCGGGTGTTGCCATCGTCGTCCGCGGCATATTTGATGTAGACGTCTCCGGGATCGGGTGTTGGCATGGTGATACTCCTTCTTGTGTCGAATTACTGTGGGACGTAGGTGATCTGGAAGAGCTGGAGGGCGACCGGATCGTTCGCCCCGGCGTTGATGACATCGCCGATGAGGTAATAGATGAATGCCTTGTTGTCCACGGTGGCGCGTTGCGCGTCGGCGGCCGCGGTCTGATCGAAGCCTCCGGCCGTCGCGGGCGCCGTGATGTCGGCTATCGACTCCGGGGCGGCCGCTCCGGAGAGCGATTGCCGGAACAGGCCGGCGCCGACGGTGCCGGTGGCTCGCTTCGTCCCGACGAGCCGCATCGATTGAATGAGCGCCCCTTGCGGCAGGGTGACATTGATCAGTCCACCGGCCTGGGTCGCGCCGACCGGTTTGCTGGCCGCGCCCGGATCCAGCGACCACCCGCCGCTGCTCAGCGGCGCCAGGATCGGCGCCAGCGTCAGTGTGACGGGCTTCGGCGGCGGCTTGTGGCCGAGCGTGTCCAGGGTGTCGCTGATGGCCTTGACCACCGCCGCGAGTGCGACGAAATCGGTTTCTATGTTGTGGAATCGGACGTTGAAGCCGTCGTCGCCGGCGGCTTGCACCAGGCTCTGGTTGTCGATCCAATCCTTGTGCGCGAAACGGGGAGTGAAGCTGACGCTCATGACGGTCTCCTGAGATTGCCTGCGGGGAAACGGGTTCCGCCGGGGCGGAATGGCGGGTAGGTGTAGGCGGGGTCGACATCCTGCAGCCCGGCCCCGCGCAGTTCGAGGACGTGGGCGCGCAGCACCCGGGTGTCGATCTCCACGCCGATCGGATGCAGTTCGTGCAGGACGTTCATCACCAGGTCGTACTGGTCCTTGCGCAATACCACCGGTTCGGTGAGCGCGGGGGAGAGCCGGATCGCTGCCGTGTAGGGCTGGTTGTGGTCGCGCCAGACGTAACCGGCCTCCACCAGCAACGGCCCGGGCGACCGCGCGATCAGGTCGACGTCCGGCGCGGTGGTGCTCGACACCTGCCCGGCGGCGTCGCCGACGGTGTGCACCGTCCAGGTCAGCCGTTCGCCGTGCCCGGTGCCCAGCGGCCAGACGGTCGCCAGCGCCCGCGGGTGGGCGAGGTCGAGGACCGCGATATTGTCCCCGCCGCCGTCGACGGCCTGGTCGACGATGTACAGCCGCGCGGCATCCGCCAGCAGGGCGACCGGGGTGCGGCCGGTGCGCACCGGATCGGCCGCCGCGGTGCCGTCCGGCAGTCGCGGCCGGATCGTTCCCTCGGCCCGGTCGGCGACGAAAACCCTGGTGCCGTCCGGGATTACGGCGATCGGGCCGGGCGCCGCGCCGACATCGGCGAGCTTCGCCGGATCCGGCGGGACTACGACCGTCCGGGTGCCGGTGTCGATCACCACGAGCTGCGGCGGCGCGGTCACCGTGACGTATGCGCGACTGGCGGAGACCGCGATGCCACCGGCCGGGCCGGGCAGCGTGATCGATGCCGCGACCGTGTTCGTCGCGGTGTCGAGCACCTGCACGACCGGGGCGCCGGCACACGCCACCCACACCGCCGCGCCGCCCGGCTGCACGGCCAGCGCCACCGGCTTGCTGCCGGTCGCGACGGTCGCCTGCACCGCCAGCGTCGAATCGTTCAGTACGGTCAGGCGATTCGTGCCCTGCGCGGCCACGTAGAGCCGGGGCGCGGTCGGATGGTGCGCGACGGCCGCGGGTTGTCCCGGAATCGCCGCCGTCCGCCCGGACGGCAGCGCGGTCACGGTTCCGGCCCGATCGGCGGTGTACACAGTGGCCGAGGCGGGGTCCGCGGCGATCGAGACCGGGCCGAACCCGGTCTTCAGCACCCGGGTCACGGTGCCGTCGGCGGCCAGGACCGACACCGTGCCGGTTCCCGAATTCGCCACGCACACAGTCGTTCCGGACAGCACGGCCGCCGCCGGAAGCGCTCGCGGCAGCACCGACAGCGGAATCGCCGCCCCCTCGGTCGCCGTGTCGGGGCCGGTGATCACCACCGGGTCGCCGGATCGGGCGGCCACCCGCACTGCGGTCCCGGTGTTGCGGACGTAGTCGAATCCGACGGCGTGCGCCAGCGCCGCGAGCCGTCCGACGGTCACCGGCGACGTCCCGGGCTCGACGGTCGCCGCGCGTCCGACGGTCTCGAGCCCGGCCCCCGCGGGATTCCACGCGGCGGTGAGGGCGGGCGTCCCGGTGGCGGCCGTCGCCAGCGCGGTGAACAGGGCCGCCGTCGCCGGTTGCAGCCGGTGCCCGGCGATATCGACGAGGTAGGCCGGATCGGCGAATCCGTCGTCGGGCGTGCCCGCGACCGATTCGCCGACGCCGCGGCGGCCGTCCGCGGCGATCGAATCGCCGGACGCGAGCGCATCGAGGCCGATGCGCAGTGTCGTGGTGGCGCTGAAGGCCCGCGCCCCCTTGTTCACCTGCGCCTCGACCGTGACCGTGCCGGTGTGCCTGGCGGTCAGCCGCGCCTGCGGGCTGTCGGGCGTGGTGATCAGCTCGGCGCGTCCGGCGCCGGTATGGACGATCGTCCACCGGCAGCGCGCACCCGGCGGCGGCGCCGGGTCGACCCGCACCGAGATCGTCTGCGACTCGACGAGTTCGGTGCTGTCACAAACTATTTCGATGGTCTCGAGGCTGCGCACCGAGACCTGCACCGCCCGCCGATCGGCGCGGTTGCGAACCCAGGAGAATCCGGCGCGATGGGCGAGCACGGCCAGCTGGTCCGGCGGCACCGTCGGATGCGACAGCAGCAGGGTGCGCCCGACGGCCCGCAGGTCCGCGGCGGCGGGATCGTATCCGGCGTCCACGCGCAGGCGGGCGGGCGCCAGGTCCAGCAGGGCACGCAGGCTGCGGCGGGTGCCGACGCGCATGCGCGTGGCCCCGGCGGCGAAATCGGCGCGGGCATCGCCGCCGTCGGCCAGCAGCGCCGGATCGAACCGGTCGTCGTCGGCGACGGTCCCGCACACCTGCGCCTCGGTGCTGCGCCGCCGCCCCAGATCGTCGATGCTGCCGTCGGGCCGGATCGTCGCGGGCAGCACCCGCACCGGATGCCGCCCGGCGGCGAGGGTGCTGGTGACGTCGTCGACCACGAGCGGCTTCTCCACCCCCTGTACGGGCCCGGCGACGGCATTGACGGCCTCGGACAGGGCGCCCGGTGTGGGCAGGATCCACCGCTGAAATATGGTGAGCCGCTTGCGATATCCGGCGTCGCTCTCCCCGAGCACCGGGTGGAAGCCGGTGCGCGCGGCCCGCGAGTACCGCAATTCGTCCACGGCTCCGGTGAATCCGCCCACGGTGAGCGGTGCGGCGCTGGTCAGCACCCCCGGCGGTGCGCCCGCCACGGCCCGCACGGCGCCGTCCAGCAGCAGCCGCGCCTGTCCGGCGGTGCGGTCGAGGACCAGCGCGACGTGATGGAACCGTGCGGTCTCGAGATTCACATCCGCGAACAGCGTGACCGTCGCGACGCCGTCGGTGAGGATCGCGCTCACGTCCCGGCCGAACCCGCGGCCGAAGTCGCCGTAGTCGATGGACCAGCCTCGGGAATCGCGTTTGGAGACAACGGTTCCCGGATCAGCGGGCCGCACGAACAGCTCCACCGTGACGTCGGTGACCGGCTCGACCGCGAAATCGGGATGATCGGGGACGGTGACCCGCGCGGCCGGGATGGGCAGTGCGCAGCCGGTGCCGAACCGGCCCGGAACCCCGAGCGTCACGCCGCTGCCGGTGCCGTCGTGACCGGCGCCGCCGTAACGCGCCTGCGCGTCGACGATGCGGGTGGGATCGCCGAAATGGTAGAGCGCCACCGTGTCCGCCTCGAAGGCGTAGGGCAGCGGAGGGAAGCGCGGCACGCCCAGATCGGAACCGATCAGGTCGAGGGTGTACCCACCGGCGACGGGCAGCCGGGTGCCGATGTGCACGCGCCGTGCGTGGCCGGCCAGCGCGTCGCGTTCGGCGCCGACGACCCACAGCAGCTTCGCCAGGTTGCCCAGCAGCGCGGTGACCTCCCAATCCCGGTAGTCGCCACCGCCGCTGACGGCCACGGTGCGCAGGCGGGTTCGGATGCCGTCGTCCGCGCCGAGCGGGACGAGCAGGGAGGTGCAGGCGGGGGTGCCCGCGAGGACCCGCACCGCGGTCGCGCCGCTGCGGGGCGGCGCGCCGGGGACGAGTACCTCGTAGCCGATGGTCACCACCGTGTCGGCGGTGACGTCGGTGCGGGCGCGTAGCAGATAGCGGGGATCGGGATCGGTGCCGAATCGGGCGATGTGTTCGCGGAAGTCGTAGGCGGCGAAGGTATTCGGCGTCGCGAACCGGAGGGTGAGCCGGTCGGCGCCCGCGGCGAACGGCGTGGTCAGGTTGGCGGCCATCCGGTCGACGGCGGCGACGGGCAGCGCGGGCAGCGGGGCGGTCACCGGTCCACCACCTGCAGGTCGATCAGCGGGCTGTCGGGTTCGAAGAGGGCGATCTCGGTCGCGCCGATCGGCAGGTTCTCGCCGGGTCCGGACTCGATCGGCCCGGCTTGGAAGGGCACCGGTCCGAAGGTGATCCGCCCGAACTCGGGCGGGAATCGGCGCAGGTGCAGGTTCTGCACGTCGACCACCCCGGGCAGTTCGGTGATCTCCCGCATGACCTGGGAGAACAGCACGTCCCCGCCGAGCTTCAGCGCCCCGATGGACTGCGACAACCTCCGGGTGCAGGCCGCGATCAGCGCGAGCGCGTCCAGCCCGGGCGCGATCGACACCGTCGCACGCAGGCCGACCCGAATATGGTTGGCCTGCACGATATTCGGATGTATGCCGACCGGCCGGACGCGGTCGACCGCGGCGGCGACCCGGTCGAAGATGCCCGGTATCGCGCCGGTGGTGCGCCAGGGCCACGCGGGTTCGTGCGCGACCACGACGTCGAAGAAGTACGGCTCCCCGATCCGCCGCTGCGCGCTGAACAGTCGTTGCGCGAAGGCGAAGATGCCGAAGTAGCTCTGCGCCACGTCGACCCCGCCGAGCGGATCCGACAGCGCCACATCGAGGACGCCGGGCACATCCAGCACCTCGCTGCGCACGCTGTCCGGGGTCCACAGCGTGCGCGGCCGGGCGATGAGTCGGGCTCGCAGCGTCTCGTCGGACTCCTGCAGCTCGCCGCCGGTGAACGCGCGTGCGTTCGTGACCGTCACGGTGGCGGGCGGGGTGACGGTGAGGTACAGCTGTGCGTATACCGGATCGATCCCGGTGACCGCGCCCGGCGCCACATTGCCCGCCGGGCCCGCCGAGAATGCCTGGACCGCAACGGTCGCGGTGGGTGCGGCGGCGGTGAGCGTGACCGCGGCGGTGGTGTGGAAGCTCTGCGTGCCCGCGATCACCACCGTCCCCTCGGGCAGCACGTAGCTGCGGGCGGGTTGCCCGTTCGCGAGGGTGAAGGCGACCTCGCCGGTGGCGAACCTGTGCCGCCGCGTCACGCCCAGGTCCTCGCCGAGCCGATCGAGGTCGGAACCGATCGCGGTGGAGGCGAATCGGCTGTAGTAGGTGTCCTCCAGCGAGCGCCACAGCAGCGCGTCCTGATCGGCGGCGACCTGGAGGATCTTGGTCAGCGCGCTGGTCGGCGCCAGGTCGACCTCGCCGAACACCTGCCGGGCGCGAGCGGCGGCCTCGGTGAGGATCGTGTCGATGTCCTTCGGAACGAATCCGTGTGCGGTGACTCCGTATTCGGGCATCTCAACTCCCGAGGGTGATCGGGACGGTGGCGTCGGCCCCGTCGGCGGTGGTCAGCTCCACGGTGGCCGCCCAGGTCCGGTGGTCGGTGGAGTCGAGGGTGACCCGATGGATCTCGCGGATCCGGCGGTCGGTGCCGATCGCGCGAATGAGGTTGAGCCGCACCAGCTCCGCGATCTCGCGCGCGTTACCGGTGGCGCCGAACACCGTGGCGGCGTCGAAGCCGTACCCGGTGTTGTAGCGATCGCTGCCCAGCGGCGTGAGCACCCGCAGCACCAGGTCCTGCACCAGCGCGGGCAGGCCCGTCACCAATGCCGGTGCGCCGCAGTCGAAGTCGAGGTCGCCGTCGGTGATCCGTAGGCCGGTGCCGAAATCCGTCGTCATCGCGTGCTCTCCTGCGTGGCCGGGACGTTCGTGGCTGGGGCGTTCATGACTCGACCACCACCGTCTGGCCCGCCGCGACGACCGAGAACGTCCCCGGGGGCACGCCGTTGGTGACGCCGACGGCGGTGTCGAGCAGGACCGGGACGCCACCGATGGCGGTGAGTGGCGAGGCACCCCGCACGACCGACACGGTGAGCGTGCAGGGCACGGCGGGTGGCGGCTGCCCGCAGCCGGTGATCGGGGCGCCGATCAGATCCGGCAGCACCAGCACCGCCGATCCGCCTGCGGTGCACAGCGATCGGCTGGGGATCGGGTGCACGGCGCCGCCGTGCGAGCAGATCACCGTCGCGTTCGCGGTGAGCGGGTGGCCGGGCATCACGCACCGCCTTGCTGTAGGGAGATAGAAGTGCCCGACAGCTCGATTCGGCCGTCCGGATGCAATGTGAGAGAGGCCTTCCCGGCGCTCAGCGTGATCGGGCCGGTCTTGGTGGAGACCGAGACGGCGCCCGTGGCGGCGCCGATGGCGACCTCGGTCCCGGTCTCGTGCTCGATCTCGAAGACGCCGGATCCCGGTGGGGTCGGGCGCTTCCCGACCGACGGCAGGGTGCCCTTCCCGACCGAGATCCGCAGGCCCATCGCCTGCAGCACCCGGTGGCCGCCCGCGTCGGTGAGATCGTTGACGCCCGCGCCGGTCGGCAGCCCGTCGCCGCCGAGCCGGGTCGGCAGGCACAGCCACCAGTCGCCGCGCTGGTTGTCGGGCGGGCGGTGCGGTTGCTGCTCCGACCACAGGTATCCGGCCACCACGGCGTCGTTGACCTGGGAGCGATTGTGCGCCAACAGGGCTCGCATGCCCGGATACACCGGGACCATGAGCCCGACGTTGTGCCAGGCGAACGGGCTGGCGACCGGCTTGTCGTGCAGCAACGGTGTGCGGTCCACGGCGGCCCGCACGCTGGCCGCGCCCAGCGGGTCGGCCTCGCGCTGACCGTAATGCAGTGTCGCACGGTGCTTTCCGGGTTCGTAGGTCTCGACCTCGCCGACGTCGACGGCGGGGCGGTCGGCGACCACGTTGGCGGTCAGCTCACTCATCCGCTGCGCCAGTCCCCGCGCGCCGTCGGCGCGGCCCTGGGGCTTGCCCGGATCGGCGGAGAGCAGGTCGACGACGCAGGTGTAGCCGGTGTCGCTGCCGAACCGATGGCGGACCTGTTCGATGCGCAGGGTGCCGGGGATGGCGTTGGCCGAATCCGCGGGGCGGTAGGTCGCCCGCTGTCCCGGGCGCAGCGCCGGGTCGCCCAGCACGGTGAGCTTGTGCTGGTTCTGCGGCTCGGGTCCCGGTGTGCTGCCGCCGAGCAGTGCCGCCGCGGCGGCGGCCAGTCCGGACGCCGCCTCCTTCGCGGGCGGTGCGGGCTGTTCGACCTGGCGCTGCCGCCGGACCACCGAGACGACGTTGTCGCGGTCGGTGAAGGTGGCGCCGGGTTGCGCGCCGACCGAATCGCCCAGGCGGATCGCGCCGTCGGCGATCACGACCGGAACCGGCGCGGACCGCTTGTCGTCCGTCGGCGCGGTCAGCTGGCGCAGCGCCTCCATGCAGGTGCGGGCGCGGAGGGTGACATTGCGGCCGGTGGTGAGATCGCTGCCGGGGACCACGCGGACCTTCGCCGTCTTCCCGATCTTTTCCGCCATCGTGGCGAGCCGCACGGATCCGGCCGCGTGATGGTCGAAAGTCGTTGTCAGCAACGCATATCCGGCGGTTTCGAAACCGCGCAGCTCGGTCACCAGCCGCCCCTGGCCGTCGACGCCGCTGGTGATCGTGTGCACCTTGCCGGTCATCGCCGGGGACCGCTGGGTGCGGGGCAGATCGAAGTAGCCGAGGCTCACCTCGATGTCGAGGGCCTTGGCGCGCTGCAGTCCCACCAGGTTGTCCGCGATGGCCGCGGGCAGGTCCAGCAGCTTCACGTCGAACCAGCTCGCGGTGACCCCGGCGGACATGTCCAGGGTGATCTCGGCGTCGGCGATGAACTCGCCGTCGAGCACCCCGTTGGACACCCGCAGCGGCAGCAGCCCGCCCGGCCCGCCGGACGGGAAGACGACCCGATACCAGATCACGAAGCCCATCGGCGCGTCACCCCGATCACGATCTCCGATCCGAATCGGCCGTGGCCGTTGAGGTTTCGCGGGTCCACGCGCATCGTGGTCGCGACGAGACCGAGTTCCGCGGCCGCGTACTCCAGGCCGGGCACCAGTTTGCGGCGGAAGATCTGCTCGGCGACGGGCTCGTCGCGCTGCACCGTGAGCACCAGATAGGCGCCCGGCAGCGGCAATTCCAGCACCCCGGCGGACAGCAGCGCCTCGTCGAGCACCGTCACCTGCAGGGTGACCGTGTATCCGATGTCGTCCACGACCAGCCGGAACGCCTGCGGAAAACCCTCGTCGGGCGCTACCGGCAACCGGCGGTAGGAGTAGGCGAAAGTCGTACTCACAGCGGCGCTCCCGGGGGACGGGGGACCGGGCCGGGCGCCGGCGGCGAACCGGCGGCGGCGGTCCCGGCGGCCAGCGCCAGGTCGGCGGCCTCGCTGGCGAGGGCCAGCACGCTGGAGCGCGGGACGTACCGCAGCGTCAGGCTCACATCGAGGGCGTCGCGCTTCTGGGTGCTCTGGCTGAACCGCAGATCGGTGATCTGCATGTCCAGGCTGATCGTCATGCCGGTGACCACCGGGATCCCCGAGACCGCCAGCAGGGGCGCGGTCGCGGCCACCAGTACCCGCGACGTCAGCGCCAGCACCTCGAGCGCCTTCTTCAGCAGCAGCCGATTCGGCCCGGGCAGAACCGCCTCTATCGCAATGGTTTTCGTCGTCGGCGCGAGCGCCTGCGAGAAGGCGCTGCCCGCGATCTGCTCGATGCGGTAGCCCTCGCTCAGCGTCAGGCTCTGCACGTACAACAGCGGCACCGGGCCGACGAGGACGGGCGGATGGCTCATCGGGTCCCTCCGGCCGTCGCGGTGCTCACGTGGACATCGGAAACCTTCCCGACGGGCGGCTCTCCCACCGAGAAGTCGACGAAGCCGAATTTCACCGGCGCACCTTCGGATCCGACGATCGAGAACTCGTACTGGGCGTGGGACAGGAACGAACTTCCGCTGCCGCCTTCTAGCGTGCGCACGTGACTGGTTGCCACCGCGCGCAACTCGATCTCCCCGCCCCGGCGGACGGCCTCGTTGCGCAACTCGTCGAGGAATCGCTCCACGCCGCGGTTCTGCCAGATCTGATTGACCTGTTCGGGCGCCAGCATGATGCCCGCGGCCGCCTCGTCGCCCCAGCGCGGACCCCACAGATGCGCCGCCTGCCAATCCGGGACACTGTGCTCGGCACGGAGTCTCGCCCAGAGGGACTCGGTATTGAAATTACGGGCGCTGGCGAGCGGGCCCTGCCGGATGAGCGACGGATGCAACCTCCCGATGATCGCCACCTCGACCCTGTTGTCCCGAGTCAGGTTGTACAGGATGGACCGGATGACGCCGGTGTTGGCGGTGCGTGCGTCGGGGAGCAGCAGGGGAGAACGGCTGCCGACGCGGGGCGGCGCGGGGGCCGCGGGCGGGGTAGGCGCGCCTGGCGCGGGGACGGAAGGCGGTGGCGGTTGCGGCGGTTTCGGCCCCGCCGGTTGCTCGGCCACCGGCGGCTCGGAGAGAGATTCGGCGGTGACCGAGGGTCCGAAACCCTCGACCACCTCGTGCACCCCGTCGCGGCTGACCTTGTGCGACAACGCGTCCAGGCGCCGGTCCAGGTCCTCGAACAACGAATTCAGGTGTGGTGGCGTGAGTTCCGGGGGAAGCGACTCGACGACCCCGCCGGGGTTCTCGAAGAGCTTGTACATCCGCGTGTAGCGGGCCTGCAACTGGATACGCACGTCGTTGATGCCGCGCAGTTCGGTCTCGAACAGGTGCAGCATCGCGCCGGTGACATCGTCGAAGGCGCCGACCACCAGCCGTTCCACCGCCTCCTGCGCGCGCTCGGCGCCGTAGCGGCTCTCGAGATGTTCCCGGAACCGCACCAGCCGTGCGTCTCTCGCGACGACCGCGCGGAGATTCAGCTTGCCCAGGTGGGTTTCGATCAGTGTGCGAGGCATCAGCGTCCCCCCTCGATATCGGTGAGAGTCCGGTTCAGGTCGGGGGTGGGGCCGGTGGCCGCGAGGCGCTGCTCGATGCGGTCCAGCATCGGCTGCATGAGCCGCGCCACGACCACCTGCATCAGCTCCACCTTGACCAGTTCGGTGACCAGTGCGGCGATCAGCTCGCGTTCCAGCGCCTGGATCGTCTGCTCGGCCAGGCCGACCACGACGGTGCGGGCTGCGGTGCGCACCGCGACGGCGGCGCCCTCGGTGGCGGCGGCCGCGCCGAGCTTCATTGCGCCCCGCAGCAACGCGGTCGCCTCCGGGATGAGCGCCAGCGCCGCGCCGAGCGTGGCGGCGAACAGCTCGGTCTCGATCTCGGCGAGACTCAGGAAGGCATCCGGGTCGAGCAGCGACCGGTACAGGTTCTCCCGTTCGGCCGCCTCGTAGGTGTGGTACACGGCCACAACGACATTCACCGCCGCACCCAGCGGCGGGCACAGCACCGAGAGGCCGACCAGGCCCGCCAGCTCGATGAAGCTCAGCAGCTGCTTGCGCCCGTGCTCGGCGCGGAACAGGTAGTCGAGGCCGGAGGCGTAGAGGTCGCTGCCGCCGAACGCGTCCGAGATCGCCTCGTGCGCCTGCAGATGAATGCCGATCAGGGTGTACGGGGTCGCCGCCACGGTCTGCGGGGTGTCGTCGTCCTCGATCGGCACGATGCGGCCGATCCGGAACGCGTACTGCCATTCGGCGGCGACCTTCGTGCGCTGCTCCCTGTTCAGTTCCAGCATCTCGTCGAGCAGGCGGCCCAGTTCGCCCCGCACGCCCCGCTCGGGGTCGGCGAACCGGGCGAGCACCTCCGGCAGGTCGACCAGCTGCTTGATCAGTGGATCGGCAGACTCCAGCAGGGTGCGGCGGATCGCGATCTCGCGGCGCAGGTCGTCCTCCGACCAGCTGCGGCCGAGGCGGTCCACGATCCGCGGCGGTAGCCCGGGCGGCCACAGCATGGGCTCCGCATCGGGCTGGTCCGGCGCGGGTTGCGGCGCGGGCCGCCCCAGTTCGGTCAGTAGATTCGCCCGGGCCGCGTGCCAATCCGCTGGTGCGTCGCGGACATCCGGTGCGGCACTGCCGGATTCGGCTCCGACGCCGCCCGGCAGCAGCAGCGGGCGGTCGTTCCTGCGGGCCTGCAGATGCTCCAGGAGCACGATCAGCTCCTGCTGGCGCCGCAGCCGGGGGAGCAGCACCTGTTCGAACGTGGCCGCGTACGCGCTGAATCGGTCCTCCGCCGGATCGTCGGATCTCGTCCGCCTCGCCTGCAACTGGCGGCGGGAGGAGTCGATGGCGTCCAGCAGCAGCACCTGGCAGGTGGTGCCGAAGAGCTCCACCACCGATTCGGTTGCGGTGGGCGTGAATTCGCGCAGGAACGCCAGGGCCCAGGACGCGGGCTCCGAGTACGAGCGGTTCTTGCAGGCGTGCGCGGGCTCGGCGTACACGCGCAGGATCTCGTTCCGCAGCGACGTGAGATGCGGTGCCGCGGTGGCGAGTTCACTTAGCGCGGGGATCGTCGCGGCGGACCGCACGCGGGTGCCCAGCGCCGTGGCGGCCTCCACGGCGAACCGGCCCGCGTAGTCGCGCACCGGGATCGACAGGATCCGGGCGATCTGTGCCATCGGCTGCCGCAGGCCCGCGGCGTCCTCGCCCAGCGCCGACAGCGGCGGCTCGTCCTCGAAAGGCTCGTCGCCGGACGGGGTGGGGGCGTTCTCGGGCGGCGGGACGCACAGCGGCGGCCGCTTCGCGAGGATGCGGTAGGGCACCACGGGAAACGAGTCGGCGGGATGCATCGACGCCGGTTCCGCGGTGGGGATCAGGAAGGAGCGGTCGTCGACGACGAACTCGAGTAGCCCCCGGGCCGTGGCCGCGCTGGTGGCTGCCTGCTCCGACAGGCGGGCGAGCGTATCGTGTTCGATCTCGGCGAGTTTCGCCGCATCGTTCGCCGTGGTCGCCCGCGCGCGGCGCCGGGTCAGCACATGGTCCAGCTCTGCCCGGATGTGGCGGCGCAGGACCGCCGCGCGGGCGTCGGGGGTCGCGGTATCGCCGACTCCGCGGATGAACAGCACGCCGGTGACCGCGACCGTGACCGGCACGACGCTCATCTCGCCCTCGGCGTTCACGCGGAACTGACGCAGCGCGAAGCCGAAGTCGAACCATCGTCCGGTGGTCTTCTGCTCGGCGGCCGAGGCGATCTCGAATCGCCGGATCCGGAACCCGCCCGGCGTGCGATACAGCAGCCCGGCCGTCATTCCGTCGCGCAGCGCCAACCGGCCCAGCCG
Source organism: Nocardia thraciensis (assembly GCF_054782435.1). Taxonomy (NCBI): domain Bacteria; kingdom Bacillati; phylum Actinomycetota; class Actinomycetes; order Mycobacteriales; family Nocardiaceae; genus Nocardia; species Nocardia thraciensis. Next base: position 95,704 of record NZ_BAAGSM010000008.1, on the reverse strand, counting down.
GGCCGCCTCGAAGAACTCTTCGGCCCACTGCTTGTCGGACCAGTCCGGGTCCGGCGAGCCGATCGTCTCGAGGAAACCGCCGGTCGACATGTCCGTGACCGGCGTGCGCCGGGCGTGCGCGGGCACCGGCGTGGCGGCGCCGCCGGAGCCGTAGCTGTCGACCAGATAGCCGTCCAGCGGGGACAGATCGCGTGCCGGGTCGTACGGCTCGGCAACGGGTTCGGATATCCGCGGAACCGGCTCGGGGCCAGCCGGATTCGGTGCCGGGCTGCGGTCCTCGGTGTCGGCGACCACGGATTCGAGGGCCGTGTGAATGGCCGATCGCGCGGAGCGGCCCGGATCCGTGCCACTCCATTCGACGGTCACGGTGCCGGCGATCGCGTTGTCCTGGTGCATGATTCGCAGCGCTTGCGCCAGCCGCCGGTGTGCCGCCGCGGCGATCGCGGCGGTCAATCGGTCCGGGTCGACGCGGCCGTGCAGTCTGACCTCGATCGGAATGCGGCAGTGTACCCGCGTCAACGACCCGTTCGGCGCCGCGTCGGGCGGCACCGTTCGGTCGTGCTGCGGCTCGACACTGGCCATACCGTCTCTCCGTCGTTCGTGGGAGCGCCGCGTCAGCCGACGCTGCGCAGGGCGTTGTCCAATTCGGTGAACAGGTGTGCGGCAACGCGATCCAGCTGCTCACCCGCGAGTTCGCCGACGACCTCGATGTGCACCGGGAAGTGGTAGTTGATCGTCCGGCCGTGCGGACCGGCCGCCGACAGCCCGGCGGCACTGCCCGGCGCGGGCTTGATCAGCTCGCCCTCGTGCACCAGCGCGAGACCGGTCCGATCCACCCGGACCTCGTCGGCCGTGCGGTCCGGGCTCTGCGGCGTCTCCATGGCTACTCTGCCCCCGGCGTGAGCGACATGCAGTTGAAGGTCGCCGCGGGCACGCCGTCGATGACCACGTTGCTCGGGTTCGCCGAGGTGATCACGCACCGGGTGAACTTGAGGGCCTTGAACGACCAGTCGGAACCGGCCTTCTCGGTGACCGCGATATCGAATTCCCGGCCGTTGACGGCCAATTCGGTCAGGTCGGCGACCACCGTGCCGATCGCCTGCACCGTCATGGTGAAGGTGAAGGTCTGCGGCTGCCGCACATAGCCGAGGTTGTCGTCACCCACGCTGTGCAGGACCGTGTGCGGGGTGCTGAAGGTCGGCGTGAACTGTGAGATCGGCGAGACCTGCTTGCCGCCGAGTGTGATCTCGAGCCGAGTGTTCCAGTCGGGCATCGCTTTTCGTCTCCTCAGGTGAACTTCAGGGTGATGTCGATGCGATGCACCGCACCGGCGTACTTGACGGTGACCACGAACTCCACCCGGCGGTCGTTGCGCGCGGTCTTGATCGCGGTGTCCTGCGCGGGGGTGAGGGTGGCGGGATCGGCGTCCAGCAGCGGCAGCAGCGGCACCGTGACGTCGTAGCTGTCGATCTCGGCGATCGCGACCAGCGGATTCAGCACCGACTCCAGCTGCAGGACCATGGCGCGCAAACCGGATCGGCTGATCCGCACGCTGCCGATCGCGTTGATCATCCGCGCCTTCAGCTTGAAGGTGACGTCGTCGACCGTGCGCACCACGTCGATGTACTTCTTGTCGTTCTTGTTTCCGGTGTAGCCCTCGCCGAGGTACACGCCGGTGCCCGGAATCAGCGCCGGTGTCGTCAGCCAGTTCACGCCGTTGCCGTTGGGCGGGGAACCGAAGTCCTCGGACCCGTTGATCTTGTTGATCGACGCCGCGGTGAACGGCGGGCTGGTGATCGCGACCTGTTTCAGCAGCATCGACGTCGACGGCGGATATCCGGCGATAGTGCCCGCCACCGCCACGGCGGCGTCCTGGGCGCTGTTGTGCGCGACGTAGACCATGCGCGAGTTGGCGAGCGTGCCGGAGACCACGGCGGGATCGTCGGATCCCTTGGCCAGCATGACGACTCCCATCCGCTCCTTGCCGTCGCCGCCGGTATTGGAGACGCCGACCACGTGCGCGACCAGCTTGCCGATGGGTTTGTCCGCGGCGCCCCCGGCGGCGTCGGCGAGCGGCGTGTTGGCCAGCGCGACGAACTGCACGTCCAGGTTCTCCGCCGCGGTCAGGGCGGCGGCCGGGTCGGTCTTGTAGCGGATTCCCCAGACCCGGCTCGGACCCGGCGTCTGCTGGAAGGCCAGCTGCAGCGCCGTGGTGAGCTCGGATCCGGCGGGCGGACCGAAGACCTCGGCCGCGTTGCTGGGGCTGACCACCTCAGCGGGAGCATCTTCGGTTCCGGCCGAGGCCTTGCCGATCACCACGAGGTTGCCGGTTGCCCGGATGACGGGGGTGAACAGGTCGACGACCGGGTTTACGCGAACGTAGCGCACGGGCATGGTTGTCCTCCAAGGGTTTACGGGGTGTAGACGAAGGCCGCGACGTGCTGTCCGGCGAAGAACTGGGCCAATTTCTCCGGTGTCGTGCCGGGGGGCACCGCGTTGTCGGGGAACAGCGTCGCGGGCACCAGGGCGCCGCGCGGATCCGCGACCCGGTGGTCGCCGCCCGCCGGGGTGTGCGGGATGGCCCGGTCGGCCGCGCGCACCGCGAGGCGGGCGTCGCGCAGCACGGCCGCGATATCGACGGGGTCGCGCGGCAGCAGCGCCAGCCGCAGCGGCAGGCGACGGGTATTCGCCGGATCCGCGGGATCGAACGGCGGGCGCGGCTTGAGCCGCAGGTCCGCCCGCAGATAGGTGCCCGCGCGTTTGAGCTCGTCCACGGTTGTTATCCGGTGGGCGGCCAGGAATGCCGGAAGGTCGAAATACCGGAATTTGGCGGCGAATTCGTCCAGGGTCGAGTAGGCGCCGATATCGCCGAGGGTGACCGAGGCGATCTCGCTCGCGTCGACCTCGAGCACGACGTCGACGGCGAGGTCGACGAGCATGTCCATCCATCGCAGCGCGCCGTTCGCGTCGTTCTCGCTGTACAGATCGGTGCGCGCGTATCCGGGTGAGGTGGTGGTCCAGGTGCCCTTGGTGACCGCGGGGGCGAGAACGGGCTGCTGGCAGCGATAGGACACCACCCGCACGGCGGTGACGTCGTGCACCACCGCGGCGGGAAAATCGTAGGCCGCGGCCAGCAGCGCGCGAATGCGCCGATGGGTCGGATCGCCCGCCGGATGGACGAGTTCGACCAGCGCGGCGGGGTCGGCCAAGGCGACCATCGTCCGATCGACGTATCCACTCATTGCTCCACTACAGCGCGGCGCTGTCGGGCCGGAAACAGGCAATGTGAGCTGAGGTTTTCACGAAAAGTGATCACGGCGGGCAGGGGCGGGGAGCGCACCGCGCGGCGGCCTCGATCAGGCGGGGATTCCCGGTATCCGGGCGTCGGGCGACAGCCAGCGCAGCCGCTGCCCGAGGCGGCGGGCGCAGCAGCGCACCGCGGCGATCGCCGCGGTCTCCGCGCCCGCCCGCCACAGCAGCGACCACGGGTAGCTGGTGGCCGGTTCGACCAGGGGCCGCCAGCGCAGCCCCGAGATGGTCCCGCACGATTCCGGCACGCACAGCAGCGCGCGGTATTCGCGCATCAGCGCCCTCGCCCCGTACACGCTGTGCACGGTGCCCGGATAGGCGCGCGGCGTGAACCCCGCCGCCCGGCACAGCTCTCGCACGAACTGATTGACCTCGGGTGCGCGAATGTCGTCGGCGAACAGCATCGGCTGGTCCGCGAGGTCGGCCACCGCGACCGACGACCTGCCCGCCAGCGCATGGTCGTCGCACATCAGGACGCCCAGCCGATCCTGGCGGATCAGCTCGGAGGCGACCCCGTCCGGGGCGTGCGACACCCGCCCGATCCCGATGTCGAGGCGGCCGTCCAGCAGCATTCGATACTGGTCCGGGACACCGGACTCGACATGGTGGATCGCGGTCAGGAACGGGTGGTGCTCGCGGACCGCCGCCAGCACCAGCGACATCGAGTCGAAGGTGGCGTCGCCGACGCCGACCCGGATGGTCGCGTCGTGGGTCGCGGCGGCGGCCCGGGCGGCCGCGGTCGCCCGATCGATCATCGCCAGGATCCGGCGCGCATCCACCAGCAGCGCCTTCCCGGCGGTGGTGAGCTGCACGTGGTGGGTATTGCGTTCCACCAGCAGCACGGCGAGGTCCCGCTCCAGCCGTCGAATCTGCTGGCTCAGCGCCGATTGCACGATATGTTCCCGAGCCGCCGCCCGACCGAAGTGCAGTTCCTCGGAAAGGGTGACGAAATAGCGCAGCTGTCGTAGCTCCATCGTTCTCGTCCCACCTGCGGTGTCGTGTCGGGGTCGAGTGTCGTCCGGTCCGAGTCTGCTGAATTGAGTACTCGACTACGTGAATTCCACGCCCGCTCGCGCGCCGGGCCTGGATTTATCTCGAATACTGATCGGTTTTGATCGAATCGGGGGTTTCCGCGGGGCTCGGCGCGGGGTTGCAATCGTCACGAGGGACCTTCGGCCCCCCACGGCACTACTCACCCTGGACCTCTGATGCGCACGCCCCACGGAGCACACCCGCAGCGCATGCCGTGCCGCGACGTGCGGCGCATCCGCCCGGTGGTCCCGGCCGCCGACTGCTGTCCCGACTGTCGGCGCGACGGCACGGGCTGGCGCGGCCTGTGGCTCTGCCTGTCCTGCGGCTGGGTCGCCTGCTCCGGCGATTCCCCGGCTCGGCACGCCGAGGCCCACTACCGCGAGACCGACCATCCCATCGCCACCGCGCTGGACGATCCGGACGGATCCCGCTGGTGCTTCGTCCACGGCCGGTACGTGTGAGGAGCGTGTTGTGTTCTGCCACAAGGGCATAGGGGGTGTCGTTGGCCACGGTCCACGCCGGTGGCGAACGGGCCGCCGCGGTCTCCGGGCGAATATTAGGCTCGGCGGCGCTCGAGGTCGTCACCGGTTGCGGGAGTACGCGATGCCGCTGAAAGCCGTGGGCCTACGCCGGGTTCCGGCGCAGGACCGGAGCAGGATGACCCGTGAGCAACAAGGTCTGTGGCCGCCGCCGTCGTTCAGGCCATCGCCTCACTGGGCTGTGGGATGCGGCGGGCATGCCCTGATCGGCGAGCCCGAGGATGCGCCTGTCGAGCAGCATCAGCGGCTGGATCAGCAGATCACGCTACAGTCGGTCACGGAGTTCGGAGAGCAGGTCCGAAGCACGCGACCCGGCGCCGCCGAACCGCACAGTGAGCTTCTGCGGAACGCCCGCCACCTCGAGGCTTGCCTCCCCGTGCAGCATGACCTGGTCGCCGGAGGCGGTCCCGTCGATCGCGCTGATACCGATCGATCTCACATCCGCGATGCGGCGGCGCCAGCTGCCGAACGCGGAGGGCGGACGATGACCGATATTGCCCTCGCGGCTTCCGGTCCAGTTGGGCTCGCCATAGGTAGCCGACACATGGATCAGCCCGGCAGGGACGAGCCACAGCCCGAACCAGTTGGTTTCGCGTCCCTCGGTCGTGTATCGGACATAGCTCGCCTCGATATCCTGCCCGCCCGCCAGCGCCGCGAGGGCGTGCACGACATCGGACGGGGCCTTGCTGACGTAAGGTTCGGCGGTTTTGGCGAGGTCGGCGAACCGCTGGTAGCTGTCGGAGCTGACTTCCACTCCTCAAAAATACCGGTTGGGTCAGTCCTCGGTCTCCATGTATGGGTCCAATCGGGCGAGGATGGCCCGCCGGAACAGCAGGTGGCTCAGCCGCTGCCGACAGGTGTGTGGTTCAGCAAGCGGTGTTGCTCGGGGCGGGATTGAGGCACGTGGAAAAGGTGCTGTAGGAGCCGAGCGCCTCGAACAGACCGGCCACGCCGGTGCTGTGCACCGGTCGCGAGGACGGTGCCGAGGCGGTGTCGGCTGACTCGAGGGGTAAGCCGGAGGCCGCAGCCGGCCCGGCGCCGATCATTGATCCGGCCACGATCGCCCCGGCGAGGATTCCCATACCGATGTTGCGTTGCACAGCTTGTGTCCTTTGGTCGTTCGGCGAGTTCGGCCATCGAGAAGGGAAGATGGCGCAAGCCTGCGCTGCCATGCGGCACCGCGAGGCCGAACGCAGGTTACTTGACCAGCAAAGAGGTCATATCGGTCATATTGCCGGCCATGTGGTGACGGACTGAGACCGGCAACTTTGCTTGCCCACATGCCCGGCGAGCCTGGTGATTGCGAATCAGGTGTTCTGCCGGGAGGGTCACCGGCGGCGCGCGATCGGCTCGAGGATCCAGCGTGCTGCCGGTTGGTCGCCGATCTGCGCAAGCGCCGCAGCGGGTTCCGAGGCGCCGAACCGGTCCGCGTACAACGCGGTGCGGGGATCGGAGGCCAGTGTGATGCGGTAGTTGCGGCCGGTTTCGGTGACATTCCAGGTCTCGGAGTCTCCCACCCCGCAGGTGTTCTGTTCGACCCCGACGATGCCGGAGCGGGGCTGGGACGGGTTGAGGCACAAGCGACTTGCCATGTTGCGCATCTGGAACACCGGCTCCCCGGCGCGGTAGTCGATGGCCACGAATTCCCACTGGTGGACGTCGACGGTGTCGTCCCGTCCACCGACGGGCCGCGATACTCCGTCCGCGTGCGGGAGCACCACGGAGTTGGGGCGGGGCTCCCAGTACACGCGGTATCGGCCCGGTGGAATCGACGCCGCGGACGCGGATGCGGACACGGTGAGCACCGAGGTGATCACGCCCGCCGCTGCTGCAAGGAGAATCCGGGCGACCAAGCGCACATCCTTTCGCGGATAGAATAGTGGCGGTGCTGCACAACGACTTTCGAGAGGCGTCGGTCGGCCCTGTACCCCGAGCGATTTGGAACTGTAGCGGTACTCCGCGTGCTCGATGTCCCTGAACCATCGCGACCGCGCGTGGGATGTCCTCTGGTGATTGCTGGCAATGCCTGCCGAAGTCGCTGTGCGGCACCGTCCGTCGCCAGGGGCATGTAACGGAGTGCGCACAGGACACCGCCGGTCAACCACATCGCCTCGATCGCGTGGCTGGACATCCCCGCGGTCGGACCACAATCGCGCATCAGGACGGGGTCGGCGATGTCGCCGTAGGGGGCAATTTCACCGTGGACCGGAATTCCGGGCACCGTTCGGGTGCGTTGTCCTGCGGGCATTCGAGCAGGTGGGTGAGGTAGGTGCGGGCGGTTGTCAGCCTGTCGATCTGATCGTTGACCGCGTCGATGCGTGTGGCCACCGTGTCTCGCCAGTCGTGGGTCGCGGTGCGGCCGCCGAGGATCGTCGCGATCTCGTCGAGGCTGAGCTGTCCGGTGTCGCGCCAGAGCCGAATGAGGGCGATTCGATACAGCTGGTCGCGGTCGTAGTAGCGCCAACCGGCCCGGCGGTGCGGCGTGATCAGGCCGCGGCGCTCCCAGTAGTGCAGTGTCGAAATGGGCAGGTCGAACTGGGTGGCGACCTCTCTGATCGAGGTGTGCTCCATGACGCTATTGAACTCAACCCGGGTTGAGGAGGCAAGCTTCGGCTCACCGAATATCTACGGGAGGTTGTGGACGTGACGATCGACGGCGCTGGCCGGAGTGCTCCCCTCGTTCTCGAGCTGGCCGAGGGGTGCGAACAGGAGTTGGCCGGTGGGAAGGCGGCGAATCTCGCCGCGCTGATGTCCGCGGGATTTCCGGTGCCGGACGGGTTCTGCGTGACGACGGCCGCCTACCGGCAAGTCGTGACGGCCGACAGTGCGCTCGACGAGATCGCCGAGACCTCCGATGCCGTCCGGCTGGGTGAACTGGCAAGGAAGTTGCGGGAACATGTTGTCCGGACGCCGCTGCCCGCCCAACTGGAGGCCGCTGTCATCCGAGCGTATGAGCGACTGTCCGGCGGGGAACCGATCGCGGTCGCCGTGCGATCGTCGTCGACGGCCGAGGATCTCCCGGACGCCAGTTTCGCCGGTCAGTACGACACCTTCTTGAACGTGCGAGGCGCCGCGGATGTGGTGGCGGCGGTACGCCGGTGCTGGGCGTCGCTGTGGTCGGAGCGCGCGACCCGCTACCGTGCGGCTCACGACATCGATCGCCACCACCCTGCCATCGCGGTGGTGGTGCAGCGCATGGTGGACGCGGAGAACGCCGGTGTGCTGTATACGGCCAACCCCGTCACCGGCGGGCGCGGTGAGGTGCTCATCGAAGCTACGGCGGGTCTGGGGGAAGCGGTCGTTTCCGGAACTGTCACGCCGGATCATTACCGACTCACCGCTGCCGGCGACCTGCTCGACGCCTCGGACGACGGGTGTCTGCCTGCCTCGCGGTTGTCCGATCTGGTTGCGCTGGGCGGGAAGTTGGAGAAGCACTTCGGCGCACCCCAGGACGCCGAGTGGGCGTTCGACGGCATCGGCGAGCTGTGGCTGACGCAGTCGCGGCCGATCACCACGTTGTTCCCGGTGCCGGAGTCCGGCGGTGCCGCGCGGGCGTACTGGTCGGTGAACGTCTATCAGGGCATGAGTCAGCCGTTCACGCCCATGGGGGCGTGCATGATTCGGGAGCGGCAGCGCGGCATGCAGACATATATGCAGGCCATCGGCTTCTCGCCGGAGATCATCGACGTGCACGGTTGGCTCTACTGGGATATCACCGACGGGGTACGCAGCCCGGCGAAGCGGCCGAAGATGGCGGCGTTCATGAACAGTCTCGCCGCGCCGACCGGCCGGATCGTCGAACAGTTGGGGAGTGACTCTCGTTTTCCGGCCGTGCCGTCGGACTCCGGCGCGGAATCACCACCGAAGCCTCGCAGGCGTCGCTGGATACCGATGATCGCGGCATGGATCTGGCCCGAGACAGCTCGTCACCGGGTTGTCCGCGATGCCGAACGACGCCTCGCCGGGTTCGTCGGTCCCGGTGCCGAAGCCAGTCCGGGGCAACGGCTTTCGTTCGTGGAGTCGCTTCAGCGCACCGTATGTCAGATCGAGGCCGAGCTGCCGCGCGACGCCAATACCGCGGGCGCCGTCGGTGCGCAGCTGGCCTCCGATCTCCTGCGGGGGTACGCCGACGAGGCGGAGGTCACCGCGGTGTTTCGCGGTGTCCCGCACAACCCCACCACCGAGATGGACCTCGTGCTGTGGCGGCTCGCCGCGCTCATCCGCCGCGACGCTGCGGCCGGTCGCCTGCTGAGGCGGACCGCGCCGGACGAACTGGCCGCCGAGTACCTGGCTGGCGGACTGCCCGAGGTCGTGCAGGGCGGCGTCGCCGAATTCCTGCGCGAGTACGGTTGCCGGGCCACCTCCGAGATCGACTTCGGTGTGCCGCGCTGGTCCGATGATCCCGAACCGATCTTCACCATGCTGGCCAACTTCCTCCATGCGGACGATGCGGAGCACGACGCCGAAGTGCGGTTCGCCGCCGCGGCCGCGGCCGCCGAGGCGCAGATCGACGAACTTGTCGGCCGGATACCGGCCGTTCGCGCGCCGCGCGCGTGGGCGGCCGAATTCTTGCTCCGCCGCTCTCGTGCGCTGCGCGGATTGCGTGAGTTCCCGAAGCTCTGCCTCATGCGCGGCTTCGCTCTGTTGCGGACCCAGCTGCTGCTGGTCGGCGCCGACATGGTCGCGGCCGGGAAGCTCGAGCATGCGGACGATGTCATGTTCCTCGATCTCGCTGAGGTGCGGGAAGCTCTGAACGGCAAGGACTTCCGTGCGCTGGTGGTCGAGCGCCGCGCTGTCTACGACCGTGAGTCGCGGCGGCCGCGGGTGCCCGCGATCCTGTTGTCCGACGGCACCACCCCCGAACTCGAGGCCGAGAACGGCGCTCCCACCGGCGATCTCATCGGCCTGGCGGCAGCGGCCGGTGTCGCGACCGGGCGGGTCCGCGTCGTCGACGATCCCGCCGGCGCCGAGGTGGCGCCCGGTGAAATCCTGGTCGCCGCGACCACGGACCCTGGCTGGACACCACTGTTCCTGACCACGGCGGCCCTCGTCACCGAGACCGGCGGGATGATCTCCCACGGCACCACCATTGCCCGCGAGTACGGAATCCCGGCCGTCGTCGGGGTTCCCGATGCCACCCGACAGCTCCGCACCGGGCAACTGATCACTGTGGACGGCACCGCCGGGACCATCACCATCGTCGAGGACGCGCCACCGGAGGGACCCGGACAGTGACCACATCCGCGTCACCGCTCGACGGTGCGTTCAACTTCCGCGACGTCGGCGGTGCCACGATCCGCCGACGCAGACTGTTTCGCAGCGATACCCTGCAGTTCCTGACCGCGGGGGACAAGCGACTGCTGACCGACCGGTTCGGTATCCGCTGCGTCCTCGACCTGCGCTCTACCGCCGAAACCAGCGCCGAAAGTAAGGTCGGGTTGCCCGACGACGCGCGGTATGCGCACATTCCGCTCGGCACCGCGCAGAGCGGACGATCGCATCGGCTCGAGGAGATCTACATCGACTACCTCGAGCACGACGTCAATCTGCCCGCCGCCATCGAGGTGCTGTCGGTTCTCCTGCCGCGACCGACCATCGTGCACTGCGCCTCCGGCAAGGACCGGACCGGAATCGTGACCGCGCTGGCCCTGGGACTGGCCGGGGCGCCGCGCGAGCTGATCGTCGAGGACTACCTCCGCAGCGCGGACAACATGCCATATGTCGTCGAACGATTCCGTCACCTCGACCTGCCCTCCGCGCTGTTCCAGTGCACCGAATCCGCCATCGGAGCACTCCTCGACGCCGTCGAGGACACCTACGGTGACTTCACCGGCTGGGCCGAACACTCCGGCATCTCGGGCGAGACCATCCTCCGGCTACGCCGATCGCTGACGTTCGGCCTGCCCCGCTGTCGGTTCACCGTGACCCGGTTGCCCGGTGGACGGCTCTCATGAACGACGCACGACAACATGTGGTGTCGACCCGGCTCCGTGAAAACCAACCAGTCGTCATCACACGAATAGCCAGGGGCACAGTAGGTTCCGGCTGGTAGCCTGGTCGAGGGTGTCCTGGCCGGTGGGAATGGGGGTTCAGAGGTGGCGGCCGACGGTTCGAATCAGCGGCGTCGGCCCCTGGCGCGGCAACCACGGCTGCGAGCACCCGCGAGACGGCCGAGTGCGAGAAGGGTGGTGCCGCGCCGGCGGCCCGCCGCCGTTCGTCGGCGCGGTGTCGCGGGCCGGTTCCCGGGACGGTTGACACTCCGCCGCCGCCGGTGTGGTGGCGCCGCGTCGGTGGGCTGGTGCGGCGGGGCTGGGTGGCGATGTTCAGCCCGGGGTGGTTCGGTCGGCTCATCCCGTTGATCACCGCGCTGACGGCGGTCGCCGCGGTGGTCTATTCCGGGAAGGCGTTGCAGGCCACGGAGTCCAGTGGGCAGCGGCAGCACAGCTTGGCCGAGCGCGGCCAGGTGGCCGACCGTTTCAACAAGGCGGTCGAGCACCTGGGTGTCGCGAACAGTCTCGATGTTCGGCTCGGAGGTATCTACTCGCTCGAGCAGGTAGCGCGGGACTCTCCGCCCGAACAACCTACGGTGATCGATGTGCTGGCGGCCTTTGTGCGGTCCCACGCCCGCATCCCCGATGACGGCCAGTGCGGTCCCGCGAACGCACCCATCGACATCCAGGCCGCGGTCACCGTGATCGGACGGCGAGCACTCGACCGGGGACCGCAGCGGCCGATCGACCTGTCCCGCGTCTGTCTCATCGGTATCGACTTTCGTGGATTGCGCTTCCCCGGGGCGGTCATGACCGATTCGATACTGCGGGACTCGATCCTCGCCGATGTCGACCTGAGCCGGGCCGATCTGGCGCACGCGGATCTGAGCAGCAATGGCGGGCTGTTCGTGCGCTTGTTCGTCGCACCGTCGATGTCCGGCGGTCACGGCGCCAATCTGGCGGGGGCGGACCTGTCCACAGCGAAGTTGACGGCCACGCCGCTGGCGGGCGCCGATTTGCGTGGTGCTTCTCTGTCCGGGGCGGATCTCGGTTGGGCGAGCCTTTCGGATGCGAAATTGTCGGCGGCCGTTCTGAGCGGTGCGACGCTCGACAAGGCCCACCTCGACGGCGCGGACCTCACCGACACCACGTACGACGACCGAACAGTTTGGCCGGCCGGCTTCTTGCCACCGGCAGCCGCCAGGAAATGTCCCGTGATGCAAGCGTGTTGAGCCGCCTGAACTCGTGCGCGTCGCCGGTGATCGGATCATGCCGCGCGGTGGCGGCCGGCGGTGGAGTTCTCCCCGACACCCCGTCAGTACGTGTGTTCGAATGTGAACTCCGGTAGCGTTGTCCGCACGATGAGTACGCCTACGCCCCGCCCACACGCACCCGGATCGAACGGGCCCCACCCCGGCATCCCGATGCCCGGCCAGCACCTGGCGGGCGCGAATCCGGCGGAGTTCGCCGACCCGGAGCAGGTGCGCGCGGAGATCGACGCGCTGCTGTCGGAACTGTCTGCGGGAGGGCGTCGTTCGGACCTCGAGGACGCCGCGCCCGGCGACGCGCAGGCCGGGACCGACATCACCCGCCGCGCCCGCATCCTGGAGCAGGCGCACGAGGTGCTGGTCCAGGCCCTGGCGACGGTGGACAAGATCTGAGTTGGCCAGGCGCGCGCGGGTGGACGCCGAACTGGTTCGCCGCGGATTGGCGCGGTCGCGGGAGCACGCGGTCGAGCTGATCGGCGCGGGCCGCGTCCTGATCAACGGTACGGTCGCGTCGAAACCGGCGACGGCCGTGGAACTCGGCACTCCGCTGCTGGTGCGCGACCAGCCCGACGAGGTGCAGTGGGCCTCGCGCGGCGCGCACAAGCTGCTGGGTGCGCTGGCGGCGTTCGAACCCCACGGTGTCACGATCGCCGGGAAACGCTGCCTCGATGCCGGGGCCTCGACCGGTGGCTTCACCGATGTGCTGCTGTCGCGGGGCGCCCGCGAGGTGGTGGCGGCCGATGTCGGCTACGGCCAGCTGGTGTGGCGGCTGCGCGGCGACGAGCGGGTGCGCGTGCACGACCGTACCAACGTCCGGGCGTTGACCCCCGAGGCGATCGGCGGAACCGTCGAGTTGGTGGTCGCCGATCTGTCGTTCATCTCCCTCGGCCTGGTACTGCCCGCGCTGGCGCGGTGCTGCGCGCCGGGCGCCGATCTGCTACCGATGGTGAAACCGCAGTTCGAGGTCGGCAAGCAGCGAGTAGGCTCCGGCGGCGTGGTGCGGGATCCGGCATTGCGGGCCGAGGCGGTACGCGAGGTGGCGGGCGCGGCGGCAGCGCGGGGGTTGCGGCCCCGGGGCGTGGTGGCCAGCCCGCTGCCCGGGCCGTCCGGGAATGTCGAATACTTCCTGTGGTTACGCAAGGAGGCGCCCGGCGCCGCGGACGCCGTCGGGACCGATGATGCCGGCGCGAGTGAGATCGCGGCGCTGGTGCAGCGGGCGGTCGAGGAGGGACCACAGTGAAACGGGAGATCCTGCTCGTCGCGCACCCCGGCCGCCCGGAGCTGACCGAGACCGCGCACCGGGTGGCGAAGATCTTCGAGGATGCCGGGATCGGCCTGCGCGTGCTGGCGGACGAGGCCTACAGCACCCGGCTGGACTGCGACGAGACCGGCGCGCCGGACGGTTATCCGGTGCAGGCGGTCGAGCACGGACCCGACGCCGCTGTCGGCTGCGAGATGGTGCTGGCGCTCGGCGGCGACGGCACGTTCCTGCGCGCCGCCGACATGGCTCGCTCGGCGCGGGTGCCGGTGCTGGGAATCAACCTGGGCCGCATCGGCTTCCTCACCGAGGCGGAGGCCGAGCATCTCGACGAGGCGCTGGGCCAGGTGGTGCACGGCGACTACCGCATCGAACAGCGGATGACGATTGATGTCAGTGTCCGCGTCGATGATGTAGTGGTGGAACGCGGATGGGCCCTCAACGAGGCCAGCATCGAGAACGCCGCCCGGATGGGCGTGCTGGAGGTGGTGCTGGAGGTCGACGGCCGCCCCGTCTCCCAATTCGGCTGCGACGGAGTGCTGATCGCGACCCCGACCGGATCCACCGCGTACGCCTTCTCGGCGGGCGGTCCGGTGGTGTGGCCGGAACTGGAGGCGCTGCTGGTGATCCCGAGCAACGCCCACGCCCTGTTCGCGCGCCCGCTGGTGACCAGCCCGGATTCCCGGATCGCGGTGGAAACCGTTGCGACGGGCCATGATGCGATAATTTTCCTGGACGGCCGCCGCACGCTCGCGCTGCCCAGGGGCGCCCGGTTCGAGGCGGTCCGCGGGACCGAGCCGGTGCGCTGGGTGCGGCTGGATTCCGCGCCGTTCGCGGATCGGATGGTGCGCAAATTCCAACTGCCCGTGACAGGCTGGCGAGGTCGTCCGCCGAACGGAGAGCGCCAGTGCTGACAGAGATCAGGATCGACGGCCTGGGGGTCATATCCACCGCCACGGCCCACTTCCACGAGGGGCTGACCTGCCTGACCGGCGAGACCGGCGCCGGGAAGACCATGGTGGTCACGAGCCTGCATCTGCTCGGCGGCGCCCGGGCCGACGCGGGGCGCGTGCGCCAGGGCGCCGCCCGCGCCGTGGTGGAGGGCCGCTTCACGGTCGAGGACGTACACGACGGCGCCCGCGACGAGGTCGCGAAGGTGCTGGAATCGGCTGGGGCGCAGCGCGATGACGACGGCAGCGTCATCGCCGTGCGCACCGTCGGCAGCGACGGGCGCTCGCGCGCGCACCTGGGCGGGCGCGCCGTCCCGGCGGCGGTGCTGGGTGATTTCACCGCGCCGCTGCTGACCGTGCACGGCCAGAACGATCAGCTGCGGCTGCGACGTCCCGAGCAGCAGCTGCGGGCGCTCGACCAGTTCGCGGGTGGCCCGATCGACGGCCTGCTGCGCAAGTATCAGCTGGCGCGCCGCACCTGGCTGCAGGCGCGCGAGGAGCTGATGGAGCGCACGGCCCGGGGCCGCGAACTGGCGCTGGAGGCGGACCGGCTGAAATACTCGCTGGACGAGATCGACGCCATCGCACCGGAACCCGGCGAGGACGAGCGCATCGTCGCGGAGGTGCGCCGGCTGTCGGATCTGGATTCGCTGCGCGAGGCGGCGACCGCGGCGCACGACGCGCTGGCCGGTGCGGCCGACGCGTCGGGCGAGGGCGCGGGGGCGCTGGACATGCTCGGCACCGCCCGGGCCCGGCTGGATGCGGCGGAGGACCACGCGCTGGCGGATCTGTCGCCGCGGTTGGGCGAGGCGATCTCGGTGGTGGCGGACTTGACCACCGAACTCAGCACCTACCTGTCGGACCTGCCCTCCGATCCGAGCGCGCTTGATTCGCTGCTGAACCGCCAGGCCGAATTGAAAACGCTGACAAGGAAATACGCGCCCGATATCGACGGCGTGCTGGCCTGGGCCGACGACGCGCGCGGCCGCCTGGATTCGCTCGATGTCTCCGACGAGGCGCTGGCCGCCCTCCGCAAGGAGGTGGAGGCGGGCGCCGAGCAGGTGCGCGAGACGGCGAAGAAGCTGACCGCCGCGCGCACCAAGGCCGCCAAGAAGCTGGCCGCCGCGGTGAGCGCCGAACTGTCCGGCCTGGCGATGGGCCGTGCGAAGCTCGAGGTCGCGGTGCGCCCGGTGCCCGCCGCCGCCGTGGATTCGGCCCCGATCACCGTGGGCGGCAAGGAATTACACGCCGGATCCACCGGCGTGGACGAGGTGGAGTTCCGGCTCTCGGCGCATTCGGGCGCCCAGTCGCTGCCGCTGAGCAAGAGCGCCTCGGGCGGTGAGCTGTCGCGCGTGATGCTCGCGCTGGAGGTGGTGCTGGCCAGCTCCGACCACGGCACCACCATGGTCTTCGACGAGGTCGACGCCGGGGTCGGCGGCCGCGCCGCGGTCGAGATCGGTCGCCGCCTGGCCCGCCTGGCCCGCACCCACCAGGTGATCGTGGTGACCCACCTGCCGCAGGTGGCCGCCTTCGCCGACACCCATCTGGTGGTGGACAAGGTCGACGACGGCAAGGGCGTCAACAGCGGCGTCCACGCGCTGGCCACCGACGAGCGCGTCAAGGAACTGGCCCGCATGCTGGCCGGTCTCGACGACACCGAAACCGGCCGCGCCCACGCGGAAGAACTCCTGGAAACCGCCCGCTCCGAAAAGGACAGCGCCGAACCCGCCGCCAGCTGAGCTAGCTGGCCACCGCCTTCTTGGCGGCGCTGAGGAACGGGGTGATCAGGCCCTTGAGGGCGAGTTCGGTGAGCTTGGCGGGGACGGGGATCTTCGGGTCGGAGTCCATGCGGTAGGTGACCAGGGTGCCGCCGGGGGCGTCGGCGAAGGTGATGGTGCCGGTGTGGCTGCGGACCGGGGCCCCGGCAATGATCTTGTACTCCATGCGCTCACCGGGGACCAGCGCGGTGGTCTCCTCGGTGACGCCCACGCCCGCGACGCCGACCAGGTACCGCGCGCCGACCCCGGCGGGCTCGGGTGAGCCGGGCTGCTTCATGGTGAAGTTGATCGGCAGGTACTTGTTGAGGCTGTCCCGCTCCGTGAAGAGCTTGTACACCTCGTCGCGCGGCGCCGGGATGACGGTGTCGATCGTGGTGCTGGCCATGTCAATCTCCTTACGAAAGCGGTGCGTCGTGCGCCTGCGGGGCGAGCATATCGGTACCGGACATATCGGTACCGGTTCGGTAACCCGTAATGCGTCCCTGGCATCACTGTGACGAATCTGGTAGCGGAATTCGGCGCGCCTCCACCAATGGTTGAGGGTTTGCGCTCATCATCGGACCTCATGAAGATGCTGGCGCTGCTGTCGAAAAGCACCGAAACGCTGCCCGGCCTGTCCGGGATAGCCCGGGTCGACCGCAACACCCGGCGTCTGCTCGCGCGTGTCGGACCGGGCGACGTCGTGGTGCTCGACGAGCCGGATCTGGATCGGCCGACCGCCGACCGGCTTGTCGAGGCGGGCGTGGCGGCGGTGATCAACGCTTCCCCGTCCATCTCCGGGCGATATCCGAATCTGGGCCCGGAAGTGCTGGTGGCCAATGGAGTCCTGCTGCTGGACGCGGTGTCCACCGACGTGTTCACCAAGTTCAAGGACGGCGTCAAGGTCCGCATCGACGAGGGTGTCGTCTACGCCGACCGGGTCACCAAGAAGGCGCCGGAGGTGCTGGTGGAGACGATCGAACTGAGCGAGGCCGCCATCGCCGAGCGCATGATCGAGGCCCGCAACGGCCTGGCCGACCACCTGGAGGCGTTCGCGGGCAACACGATCGAGTTCATCCGCACCGAAAGCGCCCTGCTGATCGACGGCCTCGGGGTGCCGGAACTGGCCGTGTCCATGCGCAAGCGGCACGTCGTGGTGGTCGCCGACGGGCCCGACCATCGCGAGGACCTCGAGTCGCTCAAACCGTTCATCAAGGAGTACGCGCCGATCCTGGTCGGGGTCGGGCGCGGCGCGGATGCGCTGATACGCGGCGGATATCGGCCCGATCTGATCGTCGGCGACCCGGAGGAGATCACCGCGACCGCGCTGAAGTGCGGCGCCGAGGTGATCTTGCCCGCCGATACCGACGGCCACGCCAAGGGCCTGGAGCGCATTCAGGACCTCGGCATCGGCGCCACCACGTTCCCGTCGTCCGGATCGGCGACGGATCTGGCGCTGCTGCTGGCCGACCACCACGGGGCCGCGCTGATCGTCACGTGCGGCGCCGCCGCCTCGCTCGACGACTTCTTCGATCGCAGCAGGCGCGAATCGAATCCGGCGACCTTCCTCACCCGGCTCAAGACCGGTTCGAAGCTGATGGACGCGAAAGCCGTCGCCACGCTGTACCGGCAGCGCACCGCCGGCTGGGCGGCCGCACTGGTGGTGCTGGCCGCGCTCGGGGCGCTCATCGTGGCGTTGCTCGCCTCGCAGCACATGGGTGGTGAGGTGCTGGACTGGGTGCGCGACACCTGGCAGCACGCCGAGTCCTGGGGCCGGGGCTTACTCGATCGGAAACAATAAGGGGGAGCAGTGATTTCGTTACGCCAGCATGCCGTCTCCATCGCGGCGATCTTTCTGGCGCTGGCGGTCGGGCTGGTGCTCGGCGGGCAGGTGCTCGGCGGGGGCTCACCGCGGGTGGACCGCGGTGACGGGCGCGGCGCCGAGTTGAGCGACGAGAACGCCGAGCTGACCGTGCAGCTGAACGCGGCCGACGCGTTCGTCGCCCGGTCGGCGGGACGGCTGCTGGGCGGCACGCTGGCCGACCGCAGCGTGCTGGTGTTCACCACCCCCGACGCCGACAACGCCGATGTCGACGCCGTCACCAAATCGCTGCTGGCCTCGGGCGCCACGGTGGCCGGAAAGGTCTCGCTGACAGCGGCTTTCGTGGACTCCGGACAGGGCGATCGACTGCGCACGGCGGCCACGAACATGATTCCGGCCGGTGCCCAATTGCCGACCGGCGCGGTCGATCAGGGCGGTCTCGCGGGCGATCTGCTGGGCTTGGCGCTGCTCACCGATCCAGGCAGCGGCCAGCCGCGCGCCACCGAACAGGAACGCGGACTGATCCTGGACACGCTGCGCGGCGGGGGATTCCTGAACGCCGACACCGTCCACCCCGCCCAGCTGGCGGTCGTCGTCACCGGCGACGGGGCCAAGGCGGATCAGGACAACGAGGGGTCGATCGTGGGCCGCTTCGCCGGTGGGCTGAAGGGCCGCGGCGCGGGGGTGGTGCTCGCCGGTCGCTCGGGCGCCGCGGACGGCTCGGGTCCGATCGCGGTGGTGCGTGGCGACTCCCAGCTCGGCTCCGCGGTCACCACCGTGGATAACGTCAACCACGAAATCGGCCGGGTCACAACGGCTCTCGGTCTCAGCGAGCAACTGAACGGCATCACCGGCCGCTACGGCACAGGCGCCAAGGCCAACTCCCTCACCGTGGCCGCCATGCCCCGCTGAGACCAAGCCGGATTTCGCCCCGCGCCACCCCAGCCAAGGCTCGCCCTCTTTCGTCTTGCCCGGCCAAGGCCTGCTCCCCCTGGTCATTCCGGCATGCTCTTGGCCGGAATCCAGTGTTTGACATGATGGGCCAGTTGTCCGTACGAAAGGGATTCTCTCGTGCCTGTGCTGCCCGATCCGACCGTGCTGCATCCCATGCCCGAGCAGCCGCGGGTGGTGCTGTTGCAGCCGTTGATCACCTCGCCGCTGATCGAGGCGGGGGAGTTCTCCTATTACGACGACCCGGATGATCCGACCGCCTTCGAGACGCGCAACGTGCTCTACCACTACGGTCCGGAGAAGCTGATCATCGGCAAGTTCTGCGCGCTGGGGGAGGGCGTGCGGTTCATCATGAACGGCGCCAACCACCGCATGGACGGTCCGTCGACATTCCCGTTCCCGATCATGGGCGGGTCGTGGTCGGACCACTTCGATCTCATCGCCGGGCTGCCGGGGCGGGGCGACACCGTGCTCGGCAACGACGTCTGGCTCGGGTACGGCACGCTGGTGATGCCCGGCGTGCGAATCGGGCACGGCGCGATCGTCGCCTCCGGTTCGGTGGTCGTCGACGACGTTCCCGATTACGCGATCGTGGGCGGCAACCCGGCCCGGGTCATCCGCTACCGCTACGAGCCCTGCCGGATCGACCGCCTGCTTGAGCTCGCGTGGTGGGACTGGCCATTGGAAATGATCACCGCACACGTCCGGACCATCATGTCGGGCAGCGTCGACGACCTGTCCGCCGCGGCCGCTGCCGGGTAAACCGGGACGGGAGTGCCGACAGCGCCGGATGGGACGGATGTGACGAAAGAACTTCCAGCCATCGCGTGGCTACCTCGCGTGGCGTCGATTCGCCGCGGATTTTCGTGTTAACGTGAAGTCCCGTGGGTCAATCACGGATTCCGGCGCTCTCTCCTAATCAGACGGCCACCAAGCTCATCTTCGTCAGCGGTGGTGTCGCCTCCTCCCTGGGGAAGGGACTGACTGCCTCCAGCCTCGGCCAACTGCTCACCGCGCGCGGTCTGCGCGTCACGATGCAGAAGCTCGATCCCTATCTGAATGTCGATCCCGGCACGATGAACCCTTTCCAGCACGGTGAGGTGTTCGTGACCGACGACGGCGCCGAAACCGATCTGGACGTCGGCCACTACGAGCGGTTCCTGGATCGCAATCTGTCGGGCGACGCGAATGTCACCACCGGGCAGGTCTACTCGACCGTGATCGCCAAGGAGCGCCGCGGCGAGTACCTCGGCGATACGGTGCAGGTGATCCCGCACATCACCGACGAGCTCAAGCGCCGCATCCTGGCCACCACGGGCCCCGACATGTACGGCCACGTGCCGGACGTGGTGATCACCGAAATCGGCGGCACTGTCGGCGATATCGAATCGCAGCCGTTCCTGGAGGCGGCCCGGCAGATCCGCCACGAGGTGGGCCGGGAGAACGTCTTCTTCCTGCACGTGACGCTGGTGCCGTACCTGGCGCCGTCGGGCGAGCTGAAGACCAAGCCGACCCAGCACTCGGTGGCCGCGCTGCGCAATATCGGCATCCAGCCCGACGCGCTGATCCTGCGCTGCGACCGCGACGTGCCGCAGCCGCTGAAGAACAAGATCGCGCTGATGTGCGACGTCGACGTCGATGCCTGCATCTCCACGCCGGACGCGCCCTCGATCTACGACATCCCGCGGGTGCTGCACCGCGAGGGCCTAGACGCCTACGTGGTGCGCAAGCTGGGCCTGCCGTTCCGCGACGTGGACTGGACAGTGTGGGGCGACCTGCTCGATCGGGTGCACAACCCGCGCGAGCATGTGACCGTCGCACTGGTCGGCAAGTACGTCGATCTGCCCGACGCCTACCTGTCGGTGACCGAGGCGCTGCGCGCGGGCGGATTCGCGGCGCGGGCGAAGGTGAATATCCGCTGGGTGCAGTCCGACGAGTGCGAGACCCCCGCCGGGGCCCAGCACCATCTGCACGACGCCGACGCGGTCCTGATCCCGGGCGGATTCGGCATTCGCGGCATCGAGGGCAAGGTCGGGGCAGTCCGCTACGCGCGCACCCGCGGCATCCCGCTGCTGGGGCTGTGCCTGGGCCTGCAGTGCGTGGTGATCGAGGCGGCCCGCTCGGTCGGCCTCGAGGATGCCAACTCGGCCGAATTCGAGCCCGAGACCCAGCATCCGGTCATCTCCACCATGGCCGACCAGGAACAGGCCGTCGCCGGTGAGGCCGATCTGGGCGGCACCATGCGGCTGGGCGCGTATCCCGCCGTGCTGCAGCCGGATTCGGTGGTCGCGCAGGCCTACGGCGCCACCGAGGTGTCCGAGCGGCACCGGCACCGCTACGAGGTGAACAACTCCTACCGGGACAAGGTCGCGCAGAGCGGGCTGCGGTTCAGCGGCACCTCCCCGGACGGGCACCTGGTCGAATTCGTCGAACTGCCCGCCGACCAGCACCCGTACTTCGTCGCCACCCAGGCGCATCCGGAGCTGAAGAGCAGGCCCACCCGGCCGCATCCGCTGTTCGCCGGACTGATCAGCGCGGCGCTGAAATACAAGGCGGCCGAACGGCTTCCGGTCGATATCGAGGGCGAGGTCACCCTCGGCGAGGGGGAACGGGTGGCGCGGTGAGCACCCCCGGATCGCACGATTTCGAGACGGTGTCCAGCAGTACGGTGTACTCGGGCGCGATCCTGGCGCTGCGGCTGGACCAGGTGGCGATGCCCGGCGGGCGTGTGGTCGAGCGCGAGGTGATCGAGCACCACGGCGCGGTCGCGGTCGCCGCCCTCGACGACGACGGCGATATCGTGCTGATCAACCAGTACCGGCACCCGCTCGGCCGCAGGCTGCTGGAGCTGCCGGCGGGCCTGCTCGACCAGCCGGGCGAGGATCCGCTCGCCGCGGCCCGGCGCGAGCTCGCGGAGGAGACCGGCCTGGCCGCGTCGGAGTGGGCGGTGCTGGTCGACGTCGCGCTGTCGCCCGGGTTCACCGACGAGTCGCTGCGCATCTATCTGGCCACCGGCCTGCGCGAAACCGACCGTCCCGAACCGGAATTGGAGGAGGCCGACCTCGAGATCGTGCGCATGCCGCTCGACGAGGCCGTCGACGCCGCCCTGGCGGGCGAGATCGTCAATGCCACCGCGGTGGCGGGCGTGCTGGCGCTGGCCACGGCGCGCGGCCGGGGGACCGCGCCGCGCGCGGCCGATGCGGCCTGGCCCGGCATGCCGACCGCGTTCCTGACGCGCAAGGCCCGCGCGACCCCGGCGGGCGGCGCGGAATAACGGGACAGGTCGGTGGACCCCGCGGACGCGAGAACGCGTGTGACTCATGCAATCCGAATCATTCGCATACGCGGTTGCCGCCGGGTTCCTGGTGCCGCGCCGCTCTGGTATGCATGAGCGTATGCGCGAGCTGAGCCCGGTGCCGGTCATCCTGATTCCACCGGTGATTCCCCGCGCGCACGGCGCCGCATGAGACGCGGCGAGGTCTGGCAGTACGCCCCGGTCCTGCCCGACGGCACCCCGGCCCCGCGACGCACCACCGTCGTCCTGGTGTCGGACCCCGCGGTGATCGTCTCGCCCTACCGCTGGCTGCACGTGGTGCCGATCGTCGACGCGGATCCGGGGCACGTGCTGACTATTCACACCTGTCACGGGTGGGCGGACGCGTTGGAGTTTCATCGGGTGTATCGGGTGTGGCTGGCGGAGCTGGCCGGTGAGCTGAGCGCCGACGAGATGGATGCCCTGGACACCCGGCTGCGGGCGGCGTTGAGTTTGTAGGCGGGACCGCCCGGTTCGCGCACCCGGCGCGCGCTCTCGCACCCGGTGCACGCGCTGGAGAGGGTGCGTGAATCAATGCGGGGTGCGGGAACCGCGGGGGAGGGCGGCTGGTGGGTGGGCGCGTTTCGGTCTGCGCTGGGTGGGGTGGGCTGACATTATGTGAGCCGTGAATGCCGAAACCTTGCCGCTCGCGTCGAACCGGTCGGTCGTGCCGGTCGGCGGGATGCGGTGGCGGTAAGGGGGCGGCGGGTGTTGCAGCGGGAGATCGAGGCATATCTCGACCATCTGACGGTCGAGCGGGGCGCGGCGCGCAACACCTCCAGCGCCTATCGGCGCGATCTGGATCGGTATCGGGAATTTCTGTCGCAGCGCGGGATCGAGGGACTGGACGGTGTCGGCGAGGGCGATATCGCGGATTTCGTGGTGGCGCTGCGGGCGGGAGGCAACGGATATCCGCCGCTGGCCGCCAGTTCGGCCGCGCGGGGGCTGGTCGCGGTGCGCGGGCTGCACCGGTTCGCGGCGGCCGAGGGCATCGCCACGGCCGATGTCGCCCATGCGGTCAAGCCCCCGGCTCCGGCCCGGCGGCTGCCGAAAGCACTTCCCTACGACCAGGTTTCGGCGCTGCTGGAGGCGGCGGGCGGTGCCGGGGAGGCCGACGGCGGACCCCGCGGGCTGCGGGACCGCGCACTGCTGGAGCTGCTGTACTCCACGGGCGCGCGCATCTCCGAGGTGGTCGGGCTCGACGTCGACGACATCGATGTCGGCGACCGGGCCGTGATTCTGCACGGCAAGGGCGGTAGGCAGCGCATGGTGCCGATCGGCCGCCCCGCCCTGGACGCCCTGGACCGCTATCTGGTCCGCGGCCGTCCCGCGCTGGCGCTGCGCGGCAAGGGGAACGCTGCGCTGTTCCTCAACGCGCGCGGCGGCCGCCTGTCCCGGCAGAGCGCCTGGCAGGTGCTGCAGGATTCGGCCGAGCGGGCCGGAATCGGCGCCGCGGTGTCCCCGCACACGCTGCGCCATTCCTTCGCCACGCATCTGCTCGACGGCGGCGCGGACGTCCGCGTGGTACAGGAGTTGCTCGGGCACGCGTCGGTGACGACCACGCAGATCTACACGCTGGTCACGGTGAACACGCTGCACGAAGTCTGGGCCACCGCGCACCCGCGGGCGCGATGAGGGCCCGGAGTGGATTCGCCGCGGAATCGGCCGTGGTCTCCGGTGCCGCGGTTACTGTTGACGGCAACGCCGTACTCATGGTCACACTCGACGTCCAGGCGTGCCGCGGCATGTTCGCAGAGCGTGTCCGAGCGTAGGTCTTGCGCTCGGAAGCGGTAGCGTCTATGGGGATCCTGGTGCGACCCTGGGAGCGCCAGGCGGGACTGTCCCGCTCGCTCGGTGGGGCATTGGGCAGGAAAATTGAAGGAGCAGCGGATATGACGACAGCCGGTGCGGCCGAGCCGCCGATGAGCGCTGCGGCAGACCCGCTTTCACAGACCCGGTCAGGCCCGCGGACAGAGCAGGCGGCCCAAACACTATGGGAGGCGAACGACATCGTGGCGGACGGCACGGAACTCGGACCGACCGGACGCCCCTTGCGCGAGATTCCGGAACCTCCTCCGGCGCCCGCCGAGGGGGAGGCGCAGATCGTCGCCATGTGCAACCAGAAGGGCGGCGTCGGCAAGACCACCTCCACCATCAATCTCGGCGCCGCGCTGGCCGAGTACGGCCGCCGGGTGCTGCTGGTCGATCTGGATCCGCAGGGTGCGTTATCGGCCGGTCTCGGCGTGGCCCACCACGACCTCGACCTGACCGTGCACAACCTACTGGTCGGCGGCCGGGCCAGCGCGAGCGACGTGTTGTTGAAGACCAAGGTCGACAACATGGACCTGCTGCCCAGCAACATCGACCTGTCCGCGGCGGAGATACAGCTGGTCAACGAGGTCGGCCGGGAGCAGACGCTGGGTCGCGCGCTGGCCCCGCTGCGGGGCAGCTACGACTACATCCTCATCGACTGCCAGCCGTCACTGGGCCTGCTCACGGTCAACGCGCTGGCCTGCGCCGACGGCGTGGTCATCCCGATGGAGTGCGAGTACTTCTCGCTGCGCGGGCTCGCCCTGCTCACCGACACCGTCGAGAAGGTGCGGGACCGGCTGAACCCCCGCCTGAGCCTGTCGGGCATCGTGGTCACCATGTTCGACGCGCGATTGCTGCATTCGCGGCAGGTGATGAACCGGGTGGTGGAGGTGTTCGGGGATCTGGTGTACGACACCGTGATCAACCGGACCGTACGTTTCCCGGATGCCAGTGTCGCGGGTGAGCCGATCACCACCTGGGCGCCGAAATCCGGTGGCGCGACGGCGTATCGGGCGATGGCACGGGAAGTCATCTACCGGTCGGGCCGGTGACGGAACCGGCCACACCAGCCGCCCAGGATTCGATCGACCCCGCCCCGCCCGCCGAGCCGACTCCGGACTCGGCGGCGAACGATGCCGCCGCCCCGGACAATTCGGACAGATCGACCGGATTCCGCCTGCGGCTGAGCAACTTCGAGGGTCCGTTCGACCTACTGCTGCAGCTGATCAGTCAGCGGCGCCTGGACGTCACCGAGGTGGCGCTGCACAAGGTCACCGACGAGTTCATCGCCTACACCAAGGTGCTGACCGCGAGCCTGGACGCCGACCCCACGCTGCGCGCGGACAAGATCCTCGACCAGACCACCGAGTTCCTGGTGGTGGCGGCGACGCTGCTGGACCTCAAGGCGGCCCGGCTGCTGCCGTCCGGCGAGGTCACCGACGAGGACGACCTGGCGCTGCTGGAGGCGCGGGACCTGCTGTTCGCGCGGCTGCTGCAGTACCGGGCGTTCAAGCAGGTCGCCGAGCTGCTGGGGGAGCTGGAGCAGGCCGCGCTGCGGCGGTATCCGCGGGCTGTCTCGCTGGAGGAGCGGTTTCTGGACCTGCTGCCGGAGGTTACGCTGGGTGTCGACGCCGCCGGCTTCGCGGAGATCGCCGCCACGGCGTTCCGGCCGCGACCGGTGCCGAAGGTGGGGCTCGACCATCTGCACGCGCACGCCATCTCGGTGGCCGAGCAAGCCGCGCTGGTGCTGGAGATGCTGAAGGACCGCGGGGCGGGGGGCTGGACCACGTTCCGCGAGCTGTGCGCCGACTGCGCCGTGCCGATCCAGATCGTCGCCCGCTTCCTGGCGCTGCTCGAGCTGTACCGCGGCAAGACGATCGAATTCGACCAGCCCGACCCGCTCGGCCCGCTCGCCGTCAGCTGGCTCGGCGAATCGGACGGGAATCAACCGGCGCAGGAGATCACAATCGACGAGGATTACGGGTGACGATGGCGGAAACCGACGCAGGGGAGCCGACCGGACGCGGCGCGGTGGAGGCCGTGGGCGCCGGTCCGGAGCGCGGCACCGAGAGCGCACCCGGTCAGGCGGGGGACTCGGTAATCGGTGATCGGGGTACCGGCCCCGGTGGTGCGTTCGGCGCGGATGCCGAGGGCGACGCTGATCCTGACACCGCAGCCGCTTTCGACGCCGGCGATGACGCTGGTTCCGTCGGTGTCTCCGGTGATCGGGAGGGCGCTGGTGCGGCCGCATCGTCGTCGGCTCGCGACGTCATTGTCGATCTCGATGCCTTCGGTGATGTCGACACGATCTCCGATGCCGACCGGACGTCGCCTGCCGATGCGAACGCCGCCGCCGATCCCGATGACGTGGACGAGCCCGCGGAACCGGACGCCCTCGACGACGCCGAATTCCGGGCCGCGCTGGAGGCGATGCTGCTGATCGTGGACGCGCCCGCGCCGGTCGAATTGCTGGCGTCGGCGCTGGACGACAGCGAGCAGCGGGTGGGGGAGGCGCTGCGGAAGATGTCGGCGGAGCTGACCGCGCGGGGCAGCGGGATGGACCTGCGGTTCGTCGGCGACGGCTGGCGCTACTACACTCGCACCGACTACGCGCCCTACGTCGAGCGCATGCTGCTCGACGGCGCGCGCTCCAAGTTGACCAGGGCCGCTTTGGAGACGCTGGCGGTGATCGCGTACCGTCAACCGGTTACGCGAGCACGGGTGAGCGCCGTGCGCGGTGTGAACGTGGACGGTGTGATCCGCACCCTGGTGGCGCGCGGGCTGATCGCCGAGGCCGGGACCGATCCGGAGACCAACGGCACCCAGTACATCACCACCGAGCTGTTCCTGGAGCGGATCGGGCTCGCGTCGCTGGCGGAATTGCCGTCGCTGGCGCCCTTGCTGCCGGGCGTCGACCTGATCGATGAGATCAACGAGAGCCTGGAGACCGATCCGCGGTACACCAGACTGAAGAAACCCGCCGAGGCAGATATCGACCTCGGCTCCGAGGATTGACAGGACACCGTGAATACACCCGCTCGCCGAGATGGCACACCGGATCGCAGAAAACGCAGCGCGGAACCACCCCGCGGAGGAAACAGCAGGGGCGGCGCCGACAGCCGCGGTGGAAACTCGGGGCGCGGGGGGAACAGCCCGCGCGGTTCCGAAGGACGCGGTGGATACGCGGGGCGCGGTGGAGCCAGCGGCGGCGGTTCTGAAGGGCGCGGCGGGGCCAGCGGGGGCGGTGATTATCGGAGCGAGCAGGGCGATCGCGGCGGCTTCGGCGCGCGGCGCGGGGGATCGGACCGATCCGATCGTGGTCGCGGCGGATCGCAGGGCGGCTACTCCCAGGACCGTGGTGGCGCGGGCCGCGACGATCGCGGCGGCTTCGGCGGCGGGCGCGGCGGGTCGGCCGCAGGCGGGCGGGGTGGCTACGACTCCGGCCGCGGCGGCTCTCAGTCCGGTCGCGCTGGTTCGCAGTCGGGCCGGGGCGGCTTCCAGGATCGCGGCGGCGCCGGTGGTGACCGGCGCGACTACGGCGCGGGACGCAGTCGGTCAGGCCCAGGTCGTGGCGGCTTCGATTCGGGCCGCGATAATTCCACGGGCGGTCGTGGCGGCTACGATTCCGGCCGCGGTGGATCCACGGGCGGTCGTGGTGGTTTCGATTCCGGTCGTGGTGGGTCTCCGGGCGGTCGTGGTGGTTTCGGTTCCGGCCGTGGTGGTTTCGAATCCGGCCGTGGTGATTCCACGGGCGGTCGTGGTGGCTACGGCTCTGGGCGGGGTGGATCCGCCGGCGGGCGTGGGGGATTCCAGTCGGACCGTGGCGCGAACTCGCGCGGCGAGCGTGGCTCCGGGAAGGCAGACCGCGGATCTCAGCCGCGCGGGGGTGGGCGCCGGGTGCCCGACGCGCTGCCCGGGCGCGGTGAAAGCCGTTCGTTCGCAGGGAAATCGGGTATCGGCGGCGGGCGGCCGCTGACCCCCAAGCCCGCGCCCAGCCGCAATCCGAAGCCGAAGGCGAAGCGCAAGCAGCCGACCGTGCTCAGCTTCGCCAAACCGGCACGCCACCAGCACGCCGAGCCCGAGCAGACCGGCCCGAAGAAGCTGCCGTGGGGCGAGGGCGAGCGCCTGCAGAAGGTGCTGGCCAAGGCCGGAGTGGCCTCGCGCCGCGTCGCCGAGGAACTGATCGAACAGGGCCGCGTCGAGGTCGACGGCGCCATCGTGCGCGAGCAGGGCCTGCGCATCGACCCGAACACCGCGGTCGTGCGCGTCGACGGGGTGCGGATCGTGGTGCGCGACGAACAGGTGTACCTGGCGCTGAACAAGCCCAAGGGTTTCCAGTCGACCATGTCCGACGAGATGGGCCGCCCCTGCGTGGGCGATATCGTCGCCGAGCGCGTGATGGCCGGACAGCGACTGTTCCACGTCGGCCGCCTGGACGCCGAGACCGAGGGGCTGCTGCTGCTCACCAACGACGGCGATCTCGCGCATCGGCTGATGCACCCGTCGTTCGAGGTGGCCAAGACCTATCTGGCGACCGTGAACGGCGAGGTCCACCGCGAGGTCGGCAAGCGACTGCGCGCGGGCGTGGAGCTCGACGACGGCCCGGCGACGGTAGACAAGTTCACGGTGCTGGAGGTCGGCGAGGGCAAATCGCTGGTGAAGGTGGTGCTGCACGAGGGGCGCAAGCACATCGTCCGGCGGCTGCTGGACGCGGTGGGCCATCCGGTGATCGCGCTGGTGCGCACCCATATCGGCCCGGTCGCGCTCGGCGACCAGCGGCCCGGCACGCTGCGGGTGCTCGGTCGCGGCGAAATCGGAAAGCTCTACGAGGCGGTGTCGTTGTGAGAGGCGGTGTCGGTGTGAAGGGTGTGCAGGCAGGAGGGGTCGTCGTGGACGGTATCGAGCTGTCCCGGTCGTCGTCGCTGATCGTCGCGATGGACGGCCCGTCGGGCACCGGCAAGTCGAGCGTGTCGCGACGACTGGCGACCAGGCTGGGTGCGCGCTATCTGGATACCGGTGCGATGTACCGAGTCGCGACACTGCGCGTGCTACGCGGCGCCGTGGATACGGCCGACGCGGCCGCGGTGGCCACGGCGGTGAAGGATCTGCCGCTGACCGTCGGCACCGATCCGAGCCACGAGGTGATCGAACTCGACGGCGAGGACGTGTCGGGGGAGATTCGCGGCAACACGGTCACCCGCGCGGTGTCCGCGGTGTCGGCGGTGCCCGAGGTGCGCGAGCAACTGGTGGCGCTGCAGCGCGAGATCGCGCTCGCCGCCGGGCGGATCGTGGTCGAGGGCCGCGATATCGGCACGGTCGTGCTGCCCGACGCCGACGCCAAGATCTACCTTACGGCGTCCGCGGAGGCGCGGGCCTGGCGCCGCAATCAGCAGAACATCGCCGAGGGGCGCGGCGACGACTACGAGGCGGTGCTCGCCGACGTGCAGCGCCGCGACAACCTGGATTCCACCCGAGCCGTCTCGCCGCTGCGTCCCGCCCCGGACGCGGTGCTGGTCGACACCAGCGAGCTCACCCGGGACCAGGTCATCGACGAGCTGTACCAGGTTGTGGCGCAGCAGGTTTCGGCAGGAGGTCGGCAATGACCCAGGAGACCTTCGCCAGCGACGGGGTCTGGACCGACGAAACCGAGTGGGAGATCGCGGATCTCGAGGGCGACGTCGAGGCGCACGAGCACGTCCCGATGCCGACGGTGGCCGTCGTCGGGCGGCCGAACGTCGGCAAATCCACTCTGGTGAACCGGATTCTGGGCCGCCGCGAGGCCGTGGTGGAGGACGTGCCGGGCGTGACCCGCGACCGCATCTCCTACGAGGCGTCCTGGTCCGGCCGACGGTTCCTGGTGCAGGACACCGGCGGCTGGGAGCCCGACGCGAAAGGGCTGCAGCAGGCGGTGGCGCGGCAGGCCGAGCTGGCGATGCGGACCGCCGACGCCATCCTCCTGGTCGTCGACGTGACGGTGGGCGCGACTGCGACCGACGAGGCCGCGGTGAAGGTGCTGCGCCGCTCCAAGACTCCGGTGATCCTGGTCGCCAACAAGGTGGACAGCGAGAAGCTGGAGGCCGAGGCGGCCACACTGTGGTCGCTCGGGCTGGGGGAGCCGCGGCTGGTCTCCGCCTCCCACGGCCGCGGCACCGGCGATCTGCTCGACGACCTGCTGGAGGTGCTGCCGGAGACGCCGCGGGAGGGCGGCGGCGGGGTCGGCGGCCCGCGCCGGGTGGCCCTGGTCGGCAAGCCGAATGTGGGCAAGTCCAGCCTGCTGAACAAGCTGTCGGGCGACGAGCGCTCGGTGGTGCACGACGTCGCGGGAACCACCGTCGATCCGGTCGACTCGCTGGTCGAATTGGGCGGTAAGCCATGGCGTTTCGTCGATACGGCGGGACTGCGCCGCAAGGTGGCCAATGCCAGCGGCACCGAGTTCTACGCGTCGCTGCGGACCAAGGCCGCCATCGAGGCCGCCGAGGTCGCCATCATGCTGATCGATGCCGCACAGCCGATCACCGAGCAGGATCTGCGGGTGATCAGCATGGTCGCCGATTCCGGCCGGGCCCTCGTGATCGCCTACAACAAATGGGATCTGGTCGACGAGGATCGCCGGTATCAGCTCGAGCGCGAGATCGACCGGGAGATGGTGCAGGTGCCCTGGGCGCAGCGGGTGAACATCTCCGCCCAGACCGGGCGAGCGGTTCAGAAGCTCGTTCCCGCAATGGAAACCGCGCTCGAGTCGTGGGACAAGCGCATCCCGACCGGTCGCCTGAACTCCTGGCTCAAGGAGGTCGTCGCGGCGACCCCGCCGCCGATGCGCGGCGGCCGGCTGCCGCGGGTGCTCTTCGCCACCCAGGCGACCACGCGCCCGCCGACCTTCGTGCTGTTCACCACCGGCTTCCTCGAGGCGGGCTACCGCCGCTTCCTGGAACGCCGCCTGCGCGAGGAGTTCGGCTTCGACGGCTCCCCGGTGCGCATCTCGGTCCGCGTCCGCGAGAAGCGCGACCGCCGCAACCGCTAACCGCCGACAGCTTCCCGCACCCCGCACCCGTTCCCGCACCCCGCACATGACGTGTACGGGGTGCGGGAGCCAGCACGGGGTGCGGGAAGTGTTGTGTTGCTGTGGGATTCGGCGGATCGGGGCATGTTCAGGATGCTCGGCGATGTGGCCAGGGCTTATTCAATACCTATACCTTGATATGCGCATCTGAACATTGATGCGCAGAATGTTGGGCTGCCGCGGCTGTGTACGGTGCCGTCGGACTGAAAACAGCAAAGAGATCGAGGGGCTGTGGGCCCCGCGCGCGGGGATTCTCCTGCGGCCTGGGCGGATTCCGTTCGAGTGGCAGTGTGACTCGGCTCACGGTAGGTTGAATTCGCTTGGCACCCAACTGAAGAGGGTTCACATGTGGAGTATCGCCGTCATCTCCGTGATCAGCGCCGCCCTGATCGGGGCCGCATTCGTGGTGTCCTTCCCGGATCGCTGAGGCGCTGTATCGTGGGCGACTTCCGACATCCTGTGGCGGCATGACCCGAGCATTCGGGCGCAGGTGATCTCGATCGAGGAGTACGTGGCCGAAGCGTGACCGTCATCAGGCTTGACCTTCCAGTCGAATCGAAGGTTTACCGTCGACGTGTGCGTACGATGCGGATTTCGGAGCTGGCGGAGCGCAGCGGCGTCCCGGCGACCACCCTGCGGTACTACGAGGGTGCCGGGCTGGTGCCCGCCGCGCGGAACGAGGCGGGATATCGGGTCTACCAGGAGGATTCGTTGCGGCGGCTGGCGGTCATCGGTGCGGCGAAGGAACTCGGGCTGCCGCTGGCCGATATCGCCGAGGTGCTCGCCGTGTGGGACGGCGGCGCCTGTGCCGAGGTGAAATCGGAGCTGCGGCCGCGGGTCGCCGCGAGCCTGGAGAGGGTCGAGGGGCGGCTGGCCGAGCTGGCGGATTTCGCCGGGGGAGTGCGGTCGGCGCTGCGGCGGCTCGATGCGCTGCCCGAACGGGACGGGCCGTGCGATGACGAATGCGGGCTGGGCGAGGGCGGTCCGGCCGTGGCCGGGGATTCGTGGCGGGCCGCGCCCATTGCATGCTCGCTCGACAGGGCCGCGGAGGCGGAGCGAACCGAGCAGTGGCACAGGGTGATCGAGGGCGCCGAACGGGTCGCCCTCCCGAACGGCCTGCGCCTGACGATATCGGCCGATCGAGCGAGTTCGCTTGCGGCACTGGCGGCGGCCGAACAGCACTGCTGCCCATTCTTCGGATTCACCTTGCATTTCGACGGCCCCCGACTCCACTTCGACGTCCACGCTCCAGAATCCGCAGCGGAAATACTCGCCGAAACCTTCGGCGCTACGTAGCGGACGATCCTCCGATATTTTCGCCACCCTGTTGGCTGGAATCCACACGCACGGTGGAGATCCCGGCCAAAAGCGTGCCGGGAATGTGGAGCGAGCTGATATGCCGGAATGTGGGCGGGCTGGTGTGTCGGGAGTGTGGGGCGGGTTTGTTCGGTGGCCTAGAGTCGAAATCGGACCAGCCTGTAGGCGCGACGGCATGTTCGGAGCACCGAGTGGGCGTGGATGTCGCGCTCTGTGGGAGACGACCGGTGAATCGGAGGCCGAACGCCGTGACCAGTGCAGCCGGACCTGAATTCCAAGACCGTACTCAACAATGTTCGGGTCTTCGATGGCCATCGCGTAGGTGAACCGGTGACGGTTGTGATCGACGGCTGGACGGACGGGATTAGCGCTGCCGGACCGGCGGGCGCTGGACAGAGGGGGTGAGTGCTGGACAGACGGGGTGGGCGCTGGCCGGACCGGTGGGCGCTGGACAGAGGGGGTGAGTGCTGGAGTGACGGGGTGGTGGGGAACCTACTGTTGCAGGATCTGCTCCAAGAGTTTTTCGCCCTCCAGAAGGAGGAGGAACATCCCGTAGTAGATCCAGAGCATAGTGACTAAGTGTGCAACACGTTGCCGTCGTGGGGGCGGGGAGCCGCAGATCTTAATGTGCGTGGCGACGTGGCGTGACCAGCGTGCTGAACCCCGCACGGTCACACTGACCGGGCTAACACGTTCTACCAGGGGAAGCGGGTGTGACACGGTTCACGCCATCTTGTTCACTTCCCCCGGAAGGACACATGTCCACCTCCCTCGGATCCACGGCGCCCGAACGGTCGAAACGACCGAATGACTTACTGACCCGGCGGTGCCCCGGCGAGCAGGTCGGTGATCCGCTCGCTGGGCATCGGGTGGTGGAAGTACCAGCCCTGGGCGGTGTCGCAGCCCAGCTCCAGTAGCCGTTCGGCCTGATGGGGAGTCTCGACGCATTCGGCGGTGACGGTGAGGCCGAGCTCGTGGCAGAGGTCGATGATGGTGCGCAGCACCAGCAGATCGCTGCGGCCCGCGGCGCCGGCGGTGCGGATGCGGTGGATGAACGGCCCGGCGAGCTTGACCACGTGCAGCGGGAGCCGCCCGAGATACGCGAGATTCGAGTAGCCCGTACCGAAATCGTCGATCGCGATGCGCACCCCCGCCTCGGCCAGCGTCCGCAGGGCCTGCAGCGGCCGCCCCGAGGCGTGCATGAACGCCCGTTCGGTGAGTTCCAGCTGCAGCCGCGCGGGCTCGACCCCGGTCTCGGCCACGAGGTTCTGCACCCCGTCCAGCCAGGCCGGATCGGCGACCTCGGCCGCGGAGACGTTGACGCTGAGCACCGGTGTGCGGGATCCGAAACGGTCGTACCAGTCGCGGGCGGCACGGCAGGCGTCCTCGAGCACCACCATGCCGAGCGCGCCGATGTGCCCGCTGTCCTCGGCCAGATCCACGAACCGCGCGGGCGTGAGGGTGCCCAGTTCCGGATGCCGCCAGCGCACCAGCGCCTCCACCGCCACCGGCGTGCGGTCGGCGAGCGCGACGATCGGCTGGAAGTCGAGGAAGAACTCGCCGCGACCCAGCGCCACCGGCATGGCCGCAGTCAGTTCGGATCGGGTGTGCTCGCGGCGGCGACGGTCGGCGTCGAACACCGCGTAGCGCCCGCGCCCGTCGGCCTTGGCCCAGTACATGGTGGTGTCGGCGGCCTGCAGCAGTTCGTCGGTCGTGGTGCGCCCGGAGCGCTGGGCGGTCACCCCGACGCTGGCGGTGACGGTGAGCCGGTGGCCGTGGATGTCGAACGGCGCGGCGAAGGCGTCGAGCACGCTCCGCGCGAGCCGGGCCAGTTCGCCGTTGCCCGACGACCGCGGCACCAGCACCACGAATTCGTCGCCGCCCATGCGCGCGACGATGTGGTCCGGTCCGGTGACGCAGGCGGCGAGGCGGTCGGCGGCCTGGGTCAGCAGTTCGTCGCCGGAGGCGTGCCCGAAGGTGTCGTTGACGGCCTTGAAGTGGTCGAGGTCGACGTAGCACAGTCCGACCAGGGCCTCGGGGTCGTCGAACGCGGCGGCGAGTGCGTCGAAGAAGCGGGTGCGATTGGCCAGGCCGGTGAGCGGGTCGTGGTGGGCGCGGTGGTGCAGTCGCTCGCGCAGTGCACGCTGTTCGGAGATGTCCTCCACCAGCACGAGCGTGTACTGCGGCTGGCCCTGCTCGTCGCGGATCAGCGAGACGTTGATGTTGGTCCACACCGTGTGGCCGTCGCGGTGCCGGTACGCCTTCTCCAACTGCACGTTGTCGTGGTCGCCGCGCAGCACCCCGGCGTAGAGCTGCCACATGCCGGGCGAATCGTCGGGGTGGGTGAGTTCGGCGACGTTGAGTTCGGCCATTTCCTCCCGGCTGTATCCGAGCATGCTGGCGAAAGCGGTGTTGACCTCGATGATCCGGCCGGCCATATCGGACAGTCCGGTGCCGATTCCGGCCTGCGAGAACACGCCCCGCAGCCGCGCCTCGCTGGCGCGCAGCTGCTGCTCGGCCGCGCGCCGGGCCGCGATATCGGCGGTGCGCACGCTCTCCTGCTCGCTCAGCAGCCAGGCCCGGAATGCGCGCATATAGCCGGTGGCGAACGCGGCCAGCACCTCGCCCGTCCGATCGCCGGGTACGCCGGTCGCGGCGAAATGGGTGGTCAGCACGTCGATGCTGCGGCCGAGGACCTCGTCGCCGACGAAATGTGCGCGCGCCAGCCGCACGCCGGCCGCGCCGGCGCGCGCGGTGCCGCCGGTGCGGGCGACGGCATCGAGTTCGGCGGCCAGCCCGGCCAGCAGTTCCCGCACCTCGCCGACGCTCAGGGGCACGACGTGATCGCGGGTCCCGCCGCCGAGTGCGGCCGCCCAACGCTCCGCCAGTTCGGCGTGCAGGACGTCACCTGACCCTTCCCACGCCATAAAGATTGATCGTAGTCCGGCGGTCCGACACGTGTGAACCACGCGTGTTTCGCCGGCTGCTCGAATACGATTGCGATGCTTTGCCTTCCGGTACCCGCGGCGGCGGGTGACGTGTTCTCCAGAGAGGTTTCGATGACCAGACCGAGTTGGGCGCCCGAGGGGATCGACCTGGACCGGCCCAGTGCCTCGCGGGTCTACGACTATTTCGTGGGCGGTATGCACAATTTCGAGATCGATCGGGTGCTGGCCCGCCAGATCGAATCCTTCACGCCGAACGTCGCCGAGGTCATGCGCGCCAATCGGGACCTGCTGCGCCGGTGCGTGCGCGGCCTGGTCGACGCCGGGATCACGCAGTTCCTCGACCTCGGCTCCGGCATTCCGACGGTCGGCAACGTGCACGAGGTGGCCCAGGGCCGCAATCCGGAAGCGCGGGTCGTCTACGCCGATATCGATCCGGTCGCGGTCGCGCACAGCCAGGCGATCCTGGCCGACAACAAGTACGCGAGCGTCATCCAGGCCGACGTCGCCGATCCCGAGGCGATCCTGGCCGATCCGGAGACGACACGGCTGCTGGACTTCGACCGGCCCATCGCGGTGCTGCTGCTGGGGGTGCTGCACTTCGTGCCCGACGAGGCCGACCCGGCTGCCCGGGTGGCCCGCCTCCAGGACGCCGTGGTGCCCGGCAGCTACCTCGCGATCACCCACGCCACCGCCGACGGCCAGCCCGCCGAGGTGCTGGAGGCGCAGAAGCTGTCGGGCCGCACCTCCACCGAGATCGTGCTGCGCTCCAGGGACGAGATCGCCGCGTACTTCGGCGACTGGGAACTCCTGGACCCGGGCCTGGTGCACCTCCCGCTCTGGCGGCCGGAGAACCCTGCGGATGTGGGCTCGCAGCCGGAACTGTCGGGCGCCTACGGCGGGCTCGCGCTGAAGCACTAGCGCGTTCGCGCCCCCGTGTTCGGTGCGGGAGGGCTGGTGTGCGGGAGTTGGTTGCGTTCGGAAGGGTTGCCGGGGAAGTGTTTTGGTGGCTATCCGAACGGTTGCTCGGGGGGCGACTGTATGGTGTGAGCGCCCTGTGATGGATGGAAGGATTGTGGTGCGTACACCTTTTCTGATGGTTGTGTTCGGCTTGGCGCTGGCCGCCGGTGGCCCGAGTGCGGTGGCCGTGGCGGCCCCGGCTCCCGCTCTGCCGAATCTCGTTGTGCCCGTGGCGGAACCGATGGTGGTCGGTACCGACGCCAATGGTACGGCCGTGACGCTGTCGGCCGGGAACGAGTTGGTGGTGGCGCTGCCGGACAACCCGTCCACCGGCTATCGCTGGCAGGTCGCCGAGACCGATGAGAACGTGCTGCACCAGGAGGGCGAGCCGCAGTTCCGGCCGAACCCGGGCGACCTGCTCGGCACCGGCCCGGGCACCTCGGTGTGGGCCTTCACCGCCGCCAACCCGGGCACCGTCCGGCTGTCGATGGTCTCGGTGCGCCCGGGAGCGGCCCCGGCACAGGAGTTCACGCTGAACGTCACCGTGAACTGAGCGAGTCTCCGCGAGACCGAACTGCCCTGTCATTCCGGCGAACTCCGGAATCGAGTCGTGCCGTTCGTGCTTCAGGATCCGATACGGTCCCGGCGTTCGCCGGGACGACGGGCGTACTCGACGTTCGTGAGGACGACGAGTACGCCCACGTGGTTCAGGACGCCGCGACCAACCGCGCGGTATTCGCGGCCTCGTCGTCGGTTGCCTCGTTGGCCGCCAGTTCCGCCTGCACGCGGTCGCGGTAGCGGGCGAGCTCCGCGGCCTTGGTGGGCTCGTCCCAACCCAGGTGCGGGGCCACCAGATCCGCCACCGCCGCGGCCGCGGTGAGGCCGCGGTCGGGCACCTCGATGGAGATGCGGGTGCGGCGGGTCAGGATGTCGTCGAGGTGCAGGGCGCCCTCGTGCGTCACGGCGTAGACGGCCTCCGCGTTCAGATATTCGCCCGCGCCAGGCAGCGGCATGCCCAGTTCCGGTGCGGCGTCGATCATTGCGATCAGCTCCGTGGTCAGCGCGCCGTAGCGTTCGAGCAGGTGCGAGACGGTCTCCACCGGCAGCCCGGCCCGTGCCGCGACACCCTCGACGTCGTCGAGCATCTCGTGATAGCCGACCGCGCCGAGCAGCGGCAGGTTCTGCGTGACCGACGGCGCCATCCCTTGGCCGAAGCCCGCCACCGCGGCGTCCACCACGTCGGCGGCCATCACCCGGTAGGTGGTGTACTTGCCGCCCGCGACCACGAACAGCCCCGGAACCGGTTCGGCCACAGCGTGTTCGCGTGACAGCTTCGAGGTGTCGCTGGAGGCGCCGGACAGCAGCGGGCGCAGACCCGCGTAGGTGCCGACGATGTCGTTCTCGGAGATCGGTTCGCGCAGCAGCGAATTCAGATGATCGAGGATGTAGCGCACGTCGGTGGCGGTGGCCACCGGATGGTTGCGGTCCAGCGACCAGTCGGTGTCGGTGGTGCCGATGATCCAGTGTTCGCGCCACGGGATCACGAACAGCACGCTCTTCTCGGTCTTCATGATCAGGCCGGCGCCCAGGTTCAGCCGCTCGCGCGGCACCATGATGTGCACGCCCTTGGACATGCGCACGTGAAACGGGAAATCCACGCCGGTCATGGCGTTCATCTCGTCGGTCCACACGCCCGTCGCGCTGATCACGCTGCGGGCCCGCACATCGTGGGTGCGGCCGGACTCCAGATCGGTCACCGTCGCCCCCACGACCTGCTCCCCCTCACGGAGTAGGCCGGTCACCCTCGTCCGGGTGAGCACCGTCGCGCCGTGCTGGGCGGCGGTGCGGGCGAGCATCATGGTGTGCCGCGCGTCGTCGACCTGAGCGTCGAAGTAGCGGATGGCGCCGGTCATGGCGTCCGCCCGCAGCGCGGGCGCCAATTCCAGTGCGCGCGTGCGGCTCAGGTGTTTGTGCATGGGCAGCGCGCGGGCCCCGCCGAGGGTGTCGTAGAGCGCGACGCCCGCGCCGATGTAGGGGCGCTCCCAGTGGTGTCGCAGCGGGAACAGGAACGAGACCGGGCGCACCAGATGCGGGGCCAGGCGGTTCAGCAGCAGGCCGCGCTCCTTGAGCGCCTCCCGCACCAGCGCGAAGTCCAACTGCTCCAGATAGCGTAGGCCGCCGTGGATGAGCTTGCTGGAGCGGCTCGAGGTGCCGGCCGCCCAGTCGCGGGCCTCCACCACGACGGTGGTCAGCCCGCGGGCGGCGGCGTCGAGCGCGGCGCCCGCGCCGACCACGCCGCCGCCGATCACCAGGACGTCGATGTCCTTGCGGCCCAGGGAGTTCAGCCCGTCGGCGCGGTACTGCGAATCCAATTGTGTTGTCACTGCGGTATTTCTCTCTCGTACTCGGTGATAGGTCACTCGTCGACGTCGACCCAGTCGAGGGTGCGCGAGACGGCCTTCTTCCAGCGGGCATAACCGCGCTCGCGCTGCTCGTCGGTCCAGGTCGGCGTCCAGCGCTTGGATTCCTGCCAATTCTGTTCCAGCTCGCTGACGTTCTTCCAGAACCCGACGGCGAGCCCGGCGGCGTAGGCGGCGCCCAGCGCGGTGGTCTCGGCGACTACCGGACGCGACACCGGCACGCCGAGGAAGTCGGCCTGCAACTGCATGCACAGCTCGTTTGCGGTGACGCCGCCGTCCACGCGCAGCACGTCCAGCTCGACCCCGGAATCGGCCTCCATGGCCTCCACGACATCGCGCGTCTGGTAGCAGATGGCCTCCAGGGCGGCGCGGGCGAGATGGGCATTGGTGCTGTAGCGGGACAGGCCGACGATCACGCCGCGTGCGTCCGAACGCCAGTACGGCGCGAACAGCCCGGAGAACGCGGGCACGAAGTAGACGCCGCCGTTGTCCTCGACCTGGCGGGCCAGCGATTCGCTCTGTGCCGCACCGGAAATGATGCCCAGCTGGTCGCGCAGCCACTGGATGGCCGAACCGGTCACCGCGATCGAGCCCTCCAGCGCGTACACCGGCTTGCCGGTGCCGAACTGGTAGGCGACGGTGGTCAGCAGGCCGTGCTGCGAGCGCACGATCTCCTCACCGGTGTTGAGCAGCAGGAAGTTTCCGGTGCCGTAGGTGTTCTTGGCCTCGCCGGGCCGGAAGCACAGCTGGCCGACGGTGGCGGCCTGCTGGTCGCCGACGACGCCCGCCACCGGGATCTCCGCCTGGAACGGGCCGTCGGCGGTGGTGGTGCCGAACAGCGCCGGATTCACCGACGGCTGGATCTCGGGCAGCATCGCGCGCGGCACGCCGAACAGCTCGAGCAGCTCGTCGTCCCAGTCGAGGGTCTCGAGATTCATCAGCATGGTGCGGCTGGCGTTGGTGACGTCGGTGACGTGGTGGCCGCCGCGGGAGCCGCCGGTGAGATTCCACAGCACCCAGGTGTCGGCGGTGCCGAAGAGCGCGTCGCCGCGCTCCGCCGCCTCGCGCACGCCGGGAACGTTGTCGAGAATCCACTTCAGCTTGCCGCCGGAGAAGTACGTGGCGGGCGGCAGTCCGGTCTTGTGCCGGATGGTGTCGGCGTGCCCGGCGCGTTCCAGCTCGGTGACGATGCGGTCGGTGCGGGTGTCCTGCCACACGATGGCGTTGTAGTAGGGGCGTCCGGTGCGCTTGTTCCACACGATGGTTGTCTCGCGCTGGTTGGTGACGCCGACCGCGGCCAGGTCCTCGGCGGTCAGATCCGCCTTGGCCAGGGCGGTTTTGATGACGGTGCTGGTGCGCTCCCAGATCTCCGCCGGGTTGTGTTCGACCCAGCCCGCGCGCGGCAGGATCTGCTCGTGTTCCAGCTGCCACCGGGCGACCTCGTTGCCGCCGTGGTCGAACACCATGAAGCGAGTGCTGGTGGTGCCCTGGTCGATGGCTCCGACATACCGGGTCATCGCGGGTTCCTTTCGGGAAAGACGATGGGGGAGAGGGTGGTTCGACAGGTTCAGAAGACCGTGTTTCAGAAGACCATGGCGGAGACCAGGCCCGCGAGCGCGCCGCCGACCAGCGGGCCGAGCACCGGCACCCAGGCATAGGCCCAGTCGTTGTTCTTGGGCTGCGGTGCGGGGTTTTCGGCGGGCGCGCCGGACCCGGCGGGCACCCGCGCGGGTGTCGTGCTCTGCACCGGCAGCACGGCGTGCGCCAGTCGCGGGCCGAGGTCGCGGGCCGGGTTGATCGCGTACCCGGTCGGGCCGCCGAGCGACGCGCCGATGCCCACGACCAGCAGTGCCGCCGCGAGCGGGCCGAGGCCGGTCGGGGTCTTGCCGATACCGATGATGACCAGCACCAGCACGAAGGTGGCGATCACCTCGGTGGCGAAATTCCAGCCGTAGGAACGGATTTCGGGCGCGGTGGAGAAGACGCCGAGCTTCTTCGCGCCGTCGGGTTCGGCGTCGAAATGCTTCTTGTAGGCCACGTACACGATGCACGCGCCGAGGAACGCGCCGAGCATCTGGCCGCCCAGATAGGCGATCGTATTGCCGAAGGTGATGGCGACCCCGGGCGCGTACTCGTCCGCGCCGCTGGACAGGATCCCGATCGTGACGGCCGGGTTGAGGTGGCCGCCGGTCTTGTACGCGACGTACACGCCACCGAAGACGCCGAGGCCCCACCCGAAGTTGATCAGCAGCCAGCCGCCGTCGAAGCCCTTGGTCTTGGCCAGCAGCACGTTGGCGACCACACCGGCACCCAGAATGATCAGTACGCCCGTGCCGAGGGCCTCGCTGAGAAATATCTCGCCGAAGTTCACCGTTGAGCCTCCGTCTGACATCGGCCACTCGTGCGGCCGTCCTGAATGTGACGGTACGGTCGCGGTTTCGACCCGGACATAGGAGCCATTCGACAATGTCGAACCGCGGGGGTGGAGCCTGATCTTGCTGGTCGCTACTCTACGGCGGTCGTGAGGAATATGGCCCAGGTCACACCCCGTGGGTATAGGTGCCGCCGGTCAGCGCGCGTGTTCGACATCGTCGAAAGCGTGAAGGCGAGTTAGGTTGCGTGCATGCCGGGTCCGATTCAGTCGATCGAGCGCGCGGCGGCCGTCCTGCGACTGCTCGCCCGCGCCGGCCGCCTCGGGGTGGGCGATATCGCCGCCGCGCTCGGGCTGGCGAAGCCGACCGCGCACGGCATCCTGCGCACCCTGCAGGGGGTCGGGTTCGTCGTGCAGGACGCGGGCACCGGCAAATACCGGCTCGGCGCGGCCATGGGCAAGGTAGGCACCGGCTACCTGGACCCGAACGACCTGCGGTCGCGGGCGATCAACTGGGCCGACGCGCTCGCGGCTCGGACCGGTGAGGCGGTGCGGATCGCGGCGCGGGCGGGGGATGACGGCGGCGTCCTGGTGGTGCACCACGTCTTCCGTCCCGACAACACCGAGCAGGCCCTCGAGGTCGGCGAGCGGCTGCCCGCGCACGCGACCGCGCTGGGCAAGGTGCTGCTGGCCTACGACGCGGACCTGGCGGCGCGGGCGCGCGGCGGCGAGCTGAGCGCGCTGACGCACCGGACCGTGGTGGACCGGGCGGCGCTGGACCGGGAGCTGGCGCGGGTGCGCCAGGACGGGTGGGCGGGGGAGATCGAGGAGTTCCGTTCCGGGGTGGCCGGCGTCGCGGCGCCGATCCGGGCGCACGGCGGGCTGGTGGTCGGCGCGGTCGGCATCATGGGGCCCGTCGACCGGATCTGCGATGCCCGGCTGCGGTTCCGGGCGGCGCCGGTGCGGCAGGTGCGCGACGCGGCGCGGGCGGTGTCGCGGGAGCTCGGCGCGCAATGACGGTGGGATGCGGGAGGTTTCGCCGGTTTCGCCGGTTTCGCCCGATCGGCGTGTTGCACTCTCCCTGTCCCCGAACCGAATACCCGACAGGAAGCGGCCGCGGATGACGCAGCGATACGTTCTGGCCCTCGATCAGGGCACCACCTCCACCCGGTGCATCCTGTTCGATCACCGCGCGCGCCTGGCGGGAGTGGCGCAGCGCGAGCATCGGCAGCACTATCCGCGTCCGGGCTGGGTCGAACAGGACGCCACCGAGATCTGGCGCACGGTGGAGCGCATCATCCCGCAGGTGTTGCGGGACTCCGGGATCGGGGCGGAACAGATCGCGGCCGTGGGGATCGCGAACCAGCGCGAGACCACGGTGGTGTGGGACCGCCGCACGGGCGTGCCGGTCGGCCGCGCCATCGTCTGGCAGGACGTGCGCACCGAGGATCTGGTCCGGGAGTTCGAGGCCGCGCCCGGTGCGGAGCGGATCCGGGAACTGTGCGGCCTGCCGCTGGCCACCTACTTCGCCGCGCCCCGATTACGCTGGTTACTGGATATCGTGCCGGGGCTGAGGGAGCGGGCCGAGCGCGGCGATGTGCTGTTCGGCACCATGGAGAGCTGGCTGGTCTGGAATCTCACCGGCGGCGTCGACGGCGGCCTGCACGTCACCGACGTGACCAATGCCAGCCGCACCCTGCTGATGAATCTGGCCACCCGCACCTGGGATCCGGAGCTGTTGCGGTTCTTCGGAATTCCCGCGGCGATGCTGCCGCGGATCCAGTCGTCGACGGCGTCGTTCGGGAGCACCCGCAGCCTGGTGCCGGGCATCCCGATCGCGGCCGCGCTGGGCGACCAGCACGCCGCGCTGTTCGGCCAGACCTGTTTCGCCCGCGGGGAAACCAAGTGCACCTACGGAACCGGCGCCTTCCTGATGATGAACACCGGCAGCGAGCTGGTGCAGTCCGAGCACGGGCTGCTGACCACCATCGGCTATCAGATCGGGGAAGAGCCCGTGTACGCGCTGGAGGGGCCGGTGGCCATGACCGGCTCGCTGGTGCAGTGGGTGCGCGACAACATCGGGCTGGTCGGCACCGCGCCCGAGATCGAAACCCTCGCTCGCACAGTGGAAGACAACGGCGGGTGCTATCTGGTGCCCGCGTTCTCCGGCCTGTACGCCCCGCATTGGCGCAGCGATGCCCGCGGCCTGCTCATCGGGCTGACCTCCTACGTCACCAAGGGGCATATCGCGCGCGCGGTGCTGGAGGCGACGGCCTGGCAGACCCGCGAGGTGGTCGACGCGATGAACGCCGACTCCGGGCTGCGGGTGCGGGCGCTGCGCGTGGACGGCGGCATGACCTCGGACAACCTGTTGATGCAGATCGTCGCCGACGTGCTCGACGTGCCGGTGATGCGTCCCTTTGTCTCCGAGACGGTCTCCCTGGGCGCGGCGTACGCGGCCGGGCTCGCCGTCGGCTACTGGCCGGATCTGCAAGGGCTGCGCGGGAATTGGCGAGTCGCGGCACAGTGGGTACCGCGCATGGACGCCGGGCATCGGGAGCGCGAATACGAGAACTGGCAGCGCGCCGTGGAACTGACCTTCGGGTGGATGCGCTCGGCCAGCGGCACTCCGGCGGGCGGCCGCCCCCGCTGAGCCGGTGGGCATGGCTCTTCTGTATTCCGGCGACGGCCGCGTCGTCACCGCTAGTCGGGCAGGCAGCCCTTGGCCTTCAGGTCGGCGAACACCTCGTTGGAGACGGTGACCGAGGTGCCGGGCTCGACGTCGGCCAGCGCGTCGACGCCGACCTGATTCTGGATGGAGCAGCCGAGCAGTTCCGCGGTAACGGTGATGGTCTCGTCCGCGTGGGCCACGCCGGACCCCAGGACGGCCGCACCGGCGAAAGCCAGCGCGACGGCGCCGGTCTTGACGAATCGCATTCGGATCTCCTCATGATCGACATCTGGTGCGACGGAGCCGGTCGTTTGTCCAGGTAAACCGGGGTTTCTCGGGCGCCGCCGCGATTGCGGGCCCCAGACTATGCGATGCGCCGTGAGTCCGCTGCGGTGGCCCGGAGACATGCCGGAACTCGGGGCTCGGGCGCGGGGTTACCGCCGGAGGTCGCTCAGCGGAGGTCCTGGGCGAGGCGGGCCGCGCCGATCGCCAGGTAGCCGCCGGTCATGGTGACCAGCGGCGCGGCCGCGGTGCGCGGGACATCGCCGCGCACCAGATGCCCCGCTCCG
Source organism: Nocardia thraciensis (assembly GCF_054782435.1). Lineage (NCBI taxonomy): Bacteria > Bacillati > Actinomycetota > Actinomycetes > Mycobacteriales > Nocardiaceae > Nocardia > Nocardia thraciensis. Next base: position 51,390 of record NZ_BAAGSM010000008.1, on the reverse strand, counting down.
TGCGCGGTGTCGAGGAAGTCGACCAGCAGCGCCAGGCGCTGCCACCGGCGGCGGTCGCCGTCGGAGGCGGTCAGGTATCCCAGTCCGAGAGCCAGCGCCCGCGCGCCGAAGATGCGGGTGAGATAGACGGATTCGGGCGCCAGCCGCATGCCGAACAACCGCCCGAGCCGCCTGGGCGCGGCCAGGGAGCCGACGCCCAGAACGATGCGGCCGACCGCCAGGGCCTGGAGCGCCGTCGCCAGCCCACGATCGGCGCTCGCCACTGTCCGGTCGTGCACTGCCTGGCTGTGCACTGCTTGATTTCGCGTCGCCTGGTTGTCTGCCATGGTTTCGAGCTTCCTCTGGGCGGGCGAGCGACGCGATTACCTGCTGGGTAAGAGTCGGGGAATCGCGGGGAGGGGTGTCGAGATCCCGCGCCTGCCCGATGTCGTACGCGTGTCGGATGGCGGTGCGAATTCAATCATTGATTGAAACAATGTTTGAACGTGTGCTTCACTGGCAGCCATGAGTGAGCGCAGTGAGCGAGTCACCGACACGGCGCGTGTCGCACCGGGCGTGGGCACCCGGGAGCGGCTGCTGGCCGCGGCCGAGCGATTGCTGTTGACCGAGCGGTACGACGATGTGTCGGTCCGTGCCATCTGTGCCGCGGCACAGGCGAATCCGGCGGCGGTGCACTATCACTTCGGATCCAAGGACGCGCTGGTGTCGGCCCTGCTGGAGGACCGGCTGGGGCCGCTGTGGGCCGACCGGCTGTCCACCCTGACCACGGCGCACGCCCCGGTCCCGCGACTCGTCGAGGCGCTGATCGAACCGTTCGTCGAGCTGTCCGCCGATCCCGTGGGCCGCCTGCACCTGCGGCTGCTGGCCCAGTTCGTGCTGGGCGGGCACATCGGCGCGTGGCAGCAGCCCTGGTTCCGGATCGACTCCTGGACCGGGCTGCTGCCGGGCGTCGACGCCGCCGAGAGCGGACGCCGGTGGATGCTGGCATTCGAACTGATCATCATGCGGTTCGGCGGGGCGCAGCGGGTGCTGTCGCGCGAATCCGTCGCCGCGCTGCGCGATTTCGTGGTGGCCGGGCTGACCGCGCCGTCCGGGGGCGACCGATGACCGACGTCTTCGCACCGGCCACCCTGGGCCCGATCACGCTGCGCAACAGGGTGATCAAGGCGGCCACGTTCGAGGGCCGCACGCCCGACGCGCTCGTCACCGACGAGCTGATCGAATTCCACCGCGAGGTCGCCGCGGGCGGGGTGGGGCTCACGACCGTCGCCTACTGCGCCGTCGCGCCGGGTGGCCGCACGGACCGCCACCAGCTGTGGATGCGGCCGGAAGCCGTTGCGGGACTGCGGAAGCTGACCGACGCCGTGCATGCGCGGGGCGCGGCCGCGAGCGCACAGATCGGGCATGCGGGCCCGGTCGCGAACGCGGCCTCCAATCGGGCGCCCGCCCTCGCGCCCAGCCGGATGTTCAGCCCATTGGGCATGCGCCCCATGAAGGTTCCCGACGCCGCCGAGATCCGGCGGCTCGTGGCCGCGCACGCGGAGGCCGCGCGCCTGGCCGAGCGGGCCGGGTTCGACGCGGTCGAAATCCATTTCGGGCACAACTATCTGGTGAGTTCGTTCCTGAGCCCGCTGCTGAACCGGCGGCGCGACGGCTACGGTGGGTCGGCGGCCAGCCGGGCGCGGCTGGCACGCGAGATCGCCTGCGCCGTCCGCGAAGCCGTGGGCGACCGGCTGGCGGTGACGGCGAAGTTGAACATGGAGGACGGTGTCCGGGGTGGTCTCACCGTGCCGGAGTCGCTGCAGGTCGCGGCCTGGCTGGAGGCCGACGGGGCGCTGGACGCCCTCGAATTGACCGCGGGCAGTTCGCTGCTCAACCCGATGCTGCTGTTCCACGGCGCGGCGCCGCGGCGGGAGTTCGCCAAAGTGCTTCCGGCTCCGGCACGTTGGGGATTCCGCCTGGCCGGGCGGGCCTTCCTGAAGGAATACCCGTACCGGGAGGCGTATCTGCTGGAGCGGGCCCGCCAGTTCCGCCGCGAGCTGTCGATGCCGCTGATCCTGCTGGGCGGCATCACGAATCTGGAGACCATGCGCACCGCGAGAGCGGAGGGCTTCGACTTCGTCGCCATGGGCCGGGCACTGCTGCGCGAGCCGAATCTGTTGCACCGCATCCGATCCGACGCTGCCACGGAATCGGCGTGCATCCACTGCAACGAGTGCATGCCGACGATCTACACCCGCACCCGCTGCGTCTACCGCCCCGACCGTACCCCCGAGCCGATCGGCCCGGCCGAGTGAGAGGAGAACAAATGACCGGACGTCTCGCCGGACGCGTCGCCCTGATCAGCGGTGCCGCATCGGGGATGGGCGCCTCACATGCCCGCGCGTTCATCGCCGAGGGCGCGAGCGTGGTGCTGGGCGATATCGCCGTCGACGCGGGCAAGCAGCTCGCCGACGAACTCGGTGAGCGCGCGGCCTTCGCGGAGCTCGACGTCACCCGCGCCGCGGACTGGCAGACGGCCGTGGCCGCCGCGGTGGACCGGTTCGGCAAGCTGAACGTGCTGGTCAACAACGCGGGCATCCTCGACGACGGTCCGCTCGGTAGCTACACCGAGGCACAGTGGCAGCGGGTACTGGCCGTGAATCTCACCGGAGGGTTCCTCGGCCTGTCGGCGGCGCGCGATGCGCTCGTGGCCGCTCGCCCGGCGTCGGTGGTCAACATCTCGTCCGCCGCGGGCATGCAGGGCGTCTCCGGCATGCACGCCTACACGGCGTCGAAGTTCGGGCTGCGCGGGCTCACCAAGTCGGCGGCGCTGGAGCTGGCTCCGCACGGCGTGCGCGTGAATTCCGTGCACCCGGGCGGCATCGTGACGCCGATGATCGGTGCGCAGCCGGGCGCGATGACCGTGGATCCGAACGAGAACACCCTGACCCGGCTGGGCACCCCCGAGGAGGTCTCCGGCCTGGTCGTCTATCTGGCCTCCACGGAGTCGAGCTACTGCACGGGCGGCGAATTCCTGGCCGACGGCGGGATGACCGCGGGCTCCACCTTCGGCTGAGCCTACGTGGACGCGCTCCGCGGCGGTCCGGGCAGCGCGAGGGTGAGCACCCCGAGCCCGAGGGCGACCACCGCGATCGCCGAGAGCATCGTGATACTCCCCGTCAGTGTGTGCGCGCGGAAGAACACCGTACTCAGCACCGCCAGCCCCACCGCGTTGCCGACCTGCTCGATGGTGGGCACCGTGCCCGACGCCTCCGCCATCCGGCGCTCGTCCAGTCCGGCCAGCATCAGCGGCTGCAGCGGCACCCCGAACAGCCCGATGCCGAACCCGGAGACGAACACCGGCGCCACGGCCAGCGCCAGGCTGACATTCCCGTCGGTGATGTAGAGGTACCCGGCCGCGATGGCCACGCAGCCGCCGTAGACCGTGACCCCGGCCGACAGCGCGCGAACGCCCCAGAAATGGATGAACACCGGCGACAGCAGCGCCCCGGCGCCCGCGCCGAGCGCGAAGGGCGTCATCGCGATGCCGGTGCGCAGGGGCGACCAGTGCAGCACGTCCTGCAGCAGGATCGAGGCGGTGAACACGAAGGCCGTGAACAGCCCGAAGAAGATCGTCACCAGGATCGAGCCGACGGCGAACCGGCGGTCGGCGAACAAGTCCAGGCGCACCAGCGTGGTGCGGCCGTCCCGCTCGCGGCGGCGCTGCTGCGCCACGAACACCGCCGCCAGCGCCAGCGCGGCGACGACCATCGCGAAATGCGCGGGCCGCCAACCTCGTTGCTGCACGTCGGCCAGCGCCGACAGCAGCAGGAACAGGCTCGCCGTGGACAGCGCCGCGCCGCCGACGTCGAGCCGCTCGCGCTCCGCCGCCCGGCCCAGATGCAGGTACCTGTAGGCCAGCACCGCCGCCAGCAGGCCGAGCGGCACGTTCATCCAGAAGATCGAATGCCAGCCCAGCCCGCCGATATTCAGGGTGATGAGCACGCCGCCCACGATCGGCCCGAGCATGCCCGCGAAGCCCGCCGTCGCCCCGTACAGCGCGAAGACTAGTTGATGGCGCTCGCGCGGAAAGCTGGCGGTGAGAATGGCGATGGTCTGGGCCGCCATCCCGGCCCCGGCGACCCCCTGCGCCACCCGGGCGATCACCAGTTCCGTTGCGGTATCCGATATTCCGCACCACACCGACGCGGCGGTGAAGGCCGCCACGGATGCCAGGAACATGGTGCGGCGGCCGACGAGGGCGCCGATGCGGGCCGCGATGAGCAGGGTGCAGGCGAACGCCAGCGAGAACCCCGCCACCATCAGCAACTGCGCCGTCTGCGAGGCACGCAGGTCGCGGGTGATGTCCGGCAGTGCGGTATTCACGATCGTCACGTCGATCATCTGCATGAAGACCGAGATGAGGCATCCGGCGAACGCCAGCCAGGCGGCGAGGTCGCCGGACGGGGTGGTGGCCGAGGCGGGGGTGCGGGCCTCCGTCACAGCCGCACCTCCCGGCCGCGGCCCGCCCGCGCGGACGCGTCACCGGCGAGGATCAGCGCCGCCACCTTCGTCCCGGCCTGTGTCAGGTTGAACGACCGGCCCGTCTGCAGCGACACCAGTTCGATGCCGAATGTTCTGCTGATTCGCGCGCCCAGTTCGACGGCCATCAGCGAGTCCAGTCCGAGATCGGAGAAGGGGACCGTCGGATCGATGGAATCCGGTGCGACGCGCATGATCTCGGCCAACTCCGCGATGAGCATGCGGGTCACGGCCGGACCGTGCGCATCGACGTCCATGGCGGACAGTTCGGCCCTGATCCGCGCGATCCGCGAGGCGTCGTGGGCCGCCGCCTTGGCGCGCCCGGCGCCGTCCGGCTGCGGGAAGGCCGCGGCCGCGACCACGTCCAGATACTTGGCGACCTGCTCGTCGGCGTCACCGGCAAAACGACAGCCGATACCGGCAATGGCAATGTCCGACATTGAGATCCTCCGATTTCGGACAGTCGAAAACGTCATTCCCGACCCGGGGAATGGGTTCGAATGGCGCTACTGTCGCAGACGAGAACGTGACCGTCCCACCCAACGCAGGAACGTTCCGGAATGACACAGAAGTCGGATGGCATCGTTGTGAGTCGGCCCAACGCATTGTGACGCAGGGACTTTCCGGGCAATCGGAGCGGATTCAGCGGTCCGTGGGCTCGGTCGCATCGGATTCGGCGAGCGCCGCCTCGAACATCGGCCAGGACTTGTGCAGATCCTCCTCCCAGTAGCCCCAGGAGTGGGTCCCGGCGGGACGGAAGTCGAAGGTGGCGGGAACGTTCAACTGCCGCAGGCGTTCCTGCAGCTGCCGGGTGCACACATTGGTGACCGCCTCCAGCGGCGCGCCGAAGAACAGCTGGTACATCAGCTGTACGACATCGCCGCGGGCGCCGTCGAGGTTGTCGTACGGCCCGGGCAGTCCGTTGCCGGTGGAGACGTAGACGGCGGTGCCGCGCAACCGCTCGGCGTGCAGGTACGGATCGTTGGCGGCCCAAGCCGGGTCGCCGGGCGGGCCCCACATGTTGAGCGCGTTGCCGCGCTGCCCGGTGACGACGGCCTGCACCATCGCCTGGCCCTGCGGGTCGCTGGTGCGCACGCAGCCGCTGTATGAGCCGATCGCCCGGTACATCTCGGGCGCGCCGATGGCCAACTGGAACACCGAGGTACCGGCCATGGAGAGCCCGGCGATGGCGTTGGCTCCGCTGCCGCGGAAGGCGGCGTCGATGATCGGCGGCAGCTCGTAGGTGAGGAACGTGGCCCACCGCTGGCGGCCCAGGACCGGGTCGTCGGCGCGCCAGTCGGTGAAGTAGCTGCCCGCACCGCCGAACGGGATCACGACATTGACCTGTTTGTCGCGGAAGAACTCGACGAGATCGGTGGTCTCGAGCCAGTTTCCGTCGGATCCGCCGTTGGCGCCGTTGAGCAGGTAGAAGGTCGGTGCGGGACGGTCCGGGTCGACGGCGCGCAGCACGGTGGTCCGGGTGACGGTACTCATCGCGGCGGAGTACACGTCGACATCGAGGATTCGGTCGGAGACCGCGCGAATATCATCGATGCGCGCGCCGTTCGGCGCGGTGAGCGGTTCGCCCGCAACGGGTTCGGCTCCCGCGAACCCGGGGGCGCCCACACCGGCGACGAGCATGGTGGTGACGAGCACCGTGGCCGCGGTGAGCAGGCCCCGCGACATGCGCTCCGAGTTCATCGCACCCCGCTCTCGACACCGTAAACCCGGTTTCGAGTCAACAACATCACAGCGGGGTAACGCCAGTGTCGGGAGAAATGTTGTGGCCGTTCCCAGGTCGCTCGCGGGGCGCGTTACCTCGGGTCCCAAAGTTCGGCGGAACCGGCCGAGACGTCAGAAGGGGCGGTCGGCCGGCGCCAGGCGGTCGGTCGCGCCGGAGATCCGAGCGACCAGCTGCCACGGCCGGTTGGCGTCCGTGGGCGCCTTGCCGCTGGTCAGGATCGCGCCGGACAGCCCGCGCTCGGGGTCGGCCCAGCCGTACTGGGTGGTCAAACCGCTACGGCCGAAATGGTATCCGGTGTGGGCGCCGAACTTCGACCGGCGCCCGCCCAGTTCGAAGCCCGCCCGGCTGACCCGCCCCGCGGCGCCCGGCAGCCATTTCGCCGGGCGCACCGCCTCGCGCAGGGTATCGGGCCGGATGATCCGCACTCCGTCGAGTTCGCCACCGCGCGAGAGGATTTCGTAGAACCTCGACAGCTCGGAGGCGGTGGTGACGAGGTTGCCCGAGGGAAGCTCCGCGGTGAGGAACGCCCGGTTGTCCGCCTCGGATACCGGACCGCTCAGTCCACCGCCGAGTGCCTTGTGCGCCAAGAACTTCCACACCCGCCCGGGTGGCGGTCCGGTCCGCACGCTGGGCACGACCAGGTCGACGTCCTCGGCCCGCACGCCGAAGGTGGTCCACCGGAAGCCCAGCGGGTCCAGGACCTGTTCGGCCAGATGCTCGCGCATGCGCTTGCCCGTGGCCCGCTGCACCAGCAGACGCTGGATGAGACCGCTGGTCATCGCGTGGTAGACCCGGAACCGGCCCGGCCGCCAACTGGGGGTGAGGTCGGCCAGGGCCCGGACCGCCAGCTCCTCGTCGAGCACCAGGTCGGCGCCCTTGTACGGCGGGGTGATGAAGGGGATGCCCGCCGAATGCGACAGCACGTCCCCGATCGTGATCGCCTGCTTCCCGTTCGCGGCGAACTCCGGAATGTAGTGGCACACAGGGTCGTTCAGTGCGAAGGCCCCCTGTTCGAGGAGCATGAACATCACCGTGGCCGAAACGCCCTTGGCGGTGGAGAAGCCGCAGAACGGCATGTCCGGGGTCACGGGGATCTTCTCGGCGTCGGAGGCGTCGCCCGGTGCGTTGCCGCGCGCGTGCCCGATCGCCCGATTCAGCACGATCCTCCCGTTGCGCCGCAGGCACACCTGGATGGCGGGCGTCGTTCCCAGTCGGTACCAGTCGAGCACCGCGGCCCAGACGGACTCGACCACGGCGCGCGACATCCCCGCGTCGGCCGGATCGTCCTCGGGCCCGGCCGTCGTCACCGAGTCGACGTCGACGGGCACGGTCACCATCGGGTTGGTCATTCAGCCAGCATAGATACGCTGCGCGGGCATGATCGGCGGGGCAGGTCCGCGGTGATGCGCAGCCGTCCGCCGCGCCCGCGCACCCACATCCCGGCGCCCCACGTGGCGGCCCCGGGCGCCGTCCTCGACGAACAGCAGGCCCTGTGCAGTGCTCCGGCGGCGCGGCACAGCTCGCGGTCGACGCCGTGGGCGAGCGCCGGGCGGCGGTCGGGACTACGCGGCGGGCGCGCGGCCACCCTCGACGAACAGCAGGCGCAGGTCGATCGCGCCCTCGCGCACGGATTTGGCGTGCTGGTATTCGTGGGAGTGGTACCACTCCCGGACGCGATTCATATCCGGGAATTCGAGAGTGGTCACCACCCGGCCGGAGGGCCACTGTCCGCCCTCGGCCACCTCCGGGGTGGCTCCCTGGGTCAGGTAGCGGCCGCCGTAAGCAGCGATCGACGCCTCCGCCAGCGGGCGGTATTCGGTGGCGCGGGCGAGGTCGAGGTTGGTGGCTTCGACGAAGACGTAGGCGGGCAACAGAATCTCCTTGTGTCGGTGGGCGAATCGGTCGGTGCGGTCAGGAGCGGGTGTCGATCGGCGTGTCGGGGATCGCGGCGAGCATCCGGCGCCATTCGGGATAGGCGTGCGCCTTCCGCAGGTGCATGCGCGTGATCGCCTGCGCCAGGCCGGGATCGGGATCGTCGGACAGCCGCACCGGTGACAATCGCTCGAGGTGGGGCAGGATCTCGGTGTCGACGGCGAGGTGCACCGGGTCGTACAGATACCGTTCCAGCGCCTCGAGATCCGCCACGGCCGCCAGGTAGGCGTGCGTGAATCCGTCGGCGGGGTCGCCGAGATCCTGGCCGACCGTGCCGAACGAGACCGATTCCATGCTCGCGGCCCGGCGCATGGCCGCCAGCACCGATGCCCGCGTGTCGGCGTCGGCGGAGTCCTTGAATCGGAAACGCAACACGTTGACTATCAAGGTGAAACCTCCTTGAATTGAACCAGTGAGTTCAGACTAGTGGTATGTATGGTTTTGTCAAAATACGCAACAGAGTGAACCGTCGGGTTCAGGTCGTGAGGGTGGCGGGTAAGCTGTCAGGGGTGGTAGCAGGGCAGACGGTGCGCGCGGGGGCGCGCGGCCGCATCGACAAGCGGCAGGCGATTCTCGACGCGGCGTTCGCCGTGTTCGCGCGGCAGGGGTTCGAGCAGGCGTGCGTGGCCGATATCGCCGCGGAGGCGGGCGTCGCCAAGCCGACGGTCTACAACCATCTCAGCGATAAGCACAGCCTGCTGCGGGAATCGCTGGTCGTGGTCGCCGACGCGGTCGGAACCGACTGCGTCGCCGCGCTCGACCGCCTGCGCGAACCCGGCGCCGGCCTGCGGGCGACGCTCGAGGATGTCGCGTACCGACTGCTGCGCATCTGCAACGACGAGCGCTCGCGCGCCCTGCGCCGACTCGGCTACGGCCAGGCCGCCACGCAGCCGGAGCTGATCGAACTCGCTCGCGAGCGCACCGGCGTGCGCACCCTCGAGGCCCTGGCCGACCGCCTCGCCCGCCTGGCGCTGTCCGGCCGGGTGCGCATCGAAGACCCCGCCGTCGCGGCCGAGCAGTTCCTCGCCCTCCTGACCGCCCCCCTGGAGAACCGCTCCCGCATGGGCACCCGCCCCGTACGCCCCGCCGACCTACGCACCATCGCCACCGCAGCCGTGGCAACCTTTTGCGCCGCCTACCACCCCGCCGACTAGCCGCGCCGCCTGCCATAAGCTGGCCTACCGGTCGGCAGAGCACCAGCTTCGCGCACCCCGCGTCGGTCCCCGCACCCTCTACAAGCGTTGCAAGGGGTGCGAGAACGTGCCGGCAGTGCGGGAACTGTTGGGGGCAATAGGGTCTGCGTGCGTGCTGTTCGGTGGGCTGGGGAGGCGATGAGATGTGGCGGCGGCTGATGGCGTGGTTCGAGCGGTGGTGGCGGTCCGCTGCCTTCTGGCGAGTGTCGGCTCTGGTGGTGGCGGGGCTCGCGCAGGTGCTCAACACTCGGTTCCCGTCGGAGCCCGACGTCGAGGCGTGGACGACCGATGCGACGTCCGGTTTCGAGATGTCCGTCGCCGTGGGAATCCGGCAGCCGCCGCTGCTCGATCAGTGGCTCGAGTACGCCACGGAGTCCGGCCTGGCGGTGCTGCTGCCCGCCGTCGCCTTCCTGCTGCCGCGCGGGTACGTGCGCCGGGGCGTGCTCGGGTCGGCCGCACTGCTGGCGGTGCTCGGCGTGGTCGACGGCTATGTCGGGAAGGCGGCGGTCGAGGCCAGCGATGCCACGGGCTCGGAGGCGCTGTTCTTCCTGTCGCCGTTCTACCTGCTGGCGGCGGTCGCGCTCGTCATGAGCGAACGGCGCACCCGGATCGCGTCGAGTGAGCCCGGCTGATCCGTAGCGCACCCCGAACGCACTGCACCGCAACGGAACTCGACCGGACCGGCACGGGCCTTCTAGGGCGTGTCCTTGTAGTAGACGATCTGGTGGGTGGTGACCAGGAGGTCGCGGTCGTGGCTCCACAGTTCGGCGGTCTGGTCGAAGAAGCCGGTGCCGAAGTGCTGGGCGCGGGCCGTGGCCAGGACGTACCGGTCGGCCTGGGCCGCGAGTTGGTCGGGGGTGGCGTGGAAGTACACGGTCATCGAGACCGTCCCGGCCGGGATCACGCGGCTGAGCCGGTGCATGACGCGCGGGAAGAACACGTCGCTGAGCGCGGTGAGCGCGGGATAGTCCAGCGGGCGCGCGGGCTTGTCGCGCACCCAGAGGGTGCTGGTCGAGGTCCCGGGGCGGCCCTGGCCGATATCGGCGATACCGCCCTCGACGAAGCGCATCTCGTAGTTGTCCACCCACGCGATGAAATCCGGGACCGGCGACGGTTCGACCGCCTCCGCGGGCGGCGCCTGCGGAGGCACGGCCTCGGTGAGCGACCAGGTCGGCCGGCGGTTGGCGAAAATGGCCGTCGCGGTGGTGGTCACCTCGTCGTCCTGGGTCAGCGTCAGCGACCAGTGCTGGGTGTTGCGGTTGGTGCGCATCGGCTGCACCTGGATCTCGAACGGGCCGTCGGAGACCGGACCCGCGAAATTGACCGTGAGGGTGACCGGTTGGGCCAGATGCCTCGGATCCGCCATGATCGCCTGCAGCAGGGTCGCGGCGGTGATCCCGCCGAACGGGCCGACCATATTCGCGTAGGGCGCGGTGGTCCGGCCGGTGAACCGGCCGTCGCCCAGGGCGGTGAGGCCGGTAGCGAGGTCGAACGGATGGGTTCTGGTCGACGTCACAGCGACGCTCCTACTCTGCTGATGCGGTCAGGCGAATCTCCTGGCGGCCCTTGCGGTCTCGGACGTCGACACCGAGCGCGGTCAGTTTCTCCTCGACCTTCTCGACGGTACCCGGCTTGTCGTCGTCCAGGGCGCGGCGGCGTCGGCGCAGCAGCGCATCGACCTGCTCGCCGGTCTCCGGCTTGCCGTCGACCCAGGTGACGTAATGCTCGGCGAGGGGGTCGTCGCGGTCCCGCCAGGGGTAGCCGTGCTCGCGGAACGCGCGGGCGATCTCGGCGGCGCGCAGGTCGCTCGCCTTGCACCGGGCCAGCCGCAGGTCGCGGTGGTCGGTGAGCACCAGGTCAGGGCCCTCGCGGAAGACGGCGCCGATGGCGCCGCGTTCGATGTACCGGGCCCGGTCGTCGCGGGACAGCTCGATATGGTCGTCGGCGATGGACAGGGTGGGGCACTCCTTGCGCGCCACCTCGAAAAGCAGTGCGCCGCCGATGATTCCGAGTACCGACGCGATCGGCACCAACAGCGCGGGCGGCAGCTTCATCGCCACCCGGACCGGGCCGGGCGCGGACTCCACGGTGTCGAGCAGCCACTGGCCCACGGCGGGCAGCGCGAAGCCGACGCCGCAGCCCAGGGCCAGGCCGCCGACGGTGAACACCCACAGCCAGAAGGTGGGAAATTTCAGTACCGTAGCCGGTGATGTGTCGGTCATGATGCCTCCTCGACAGGGGGACGAAGTAGGCGCGACACTGTGGTGTGCACGAGTGCGCGCGGATCGTGGGGGTTGGCGGGGTCGATGTTCAGGAACGCGGCGTCGACGATCGACAGGATCCAGCGGGCCGTGTCCTGCGGCGCCAGCCCGGGGTCGATCTGCCCCGCCGCGATACCGCGCTCCAGCAGGCTCGCCAGCGCCCGCGTGCTGAGGGTCACGTCGGTGCCGACCACCGTCTCCAGTTCCGCGTCGTGATCGAGGCGGCGCAGCAGTTCGACCAGCAGTCCGGGCGCGGCGGGATCGGTGGCCTCCGCGGCGAGTCCGTCGACGATGTCGAGAATCGCGGCCGGGCAGTCGGTGCGCTCGATATGCCTGCCGATCAGCTCGGCGTGCTCGGGGACGGACTCCTCGAAGATCGACCGGAACACCGCGGCCTTGTCCGGGAAGTAGTAGAAGACGCTGCCCGGACTCAGCCCGGCGGCCTTGGCGATCTGCGCCGCGGTGGTCCGCTCGTACCCGTGCTCGGCGAACAGGCGCGTGGCCGCACGGGTGATCGTGCGGCGGCGTTCGCTGACCCGCTCGGGATCTCGGGTTCGGGCCATACGGGCACGATATCAATTAACTGAGCGATCAGTCAAAGAATATCTCGGAGAGTGGCGGCGTCGGGATGGTGATGGAGGGTGTCGGGGCGGCGATGATGAACCAGGGTGCTAGGCCACGACTGCCAGCAGTGTTGTTGCGGCGGTGGTGAGTTCGTGATCGCCGTCGAGGGTGGAGCGGCGCCGGGCCGCGTCGATGCCGATGCCCCGGCTGGCCAGTCGCCAGACCGTGTCGGGATCCATGCGCACCGAAGCGTCGGGGTCGGAGGTGGGTGCGGCCGTCAGCTCCCAGGCGCTGCCGTCGCTCACCGCGGCCCAGCGACCGCCCGCCGGGCCGGTGATCTCGAACAGCACCGATGTGCCCGCCGGACGGATCCGGTCGTGGAGTGCCACGGGCAGCGCGTGCAGGAACGTGGCGAGCACCGGGTGCAGCAGCGCCGCCTCGTCGGCGCCGGGCCGGGACACCGCGTCGCGGATCTGCTGCTGGTGCACCCAGTACTCCGTGTAGTCGCGGGCGATATCGAGCCACGCCGGGCTGGGTCCGGGCCCCGCCCACGACACGTTCAGGGTCGCGGAAGACGCGAGATCCGTTGCGGCCCAGACCGCGTCGAGCTGCGGGCCGAGGTGCAGCAACAGGTCGATCATGGTGCGCGGGCTGCACTGCCGCATGGCGCGGACGAACTCGTCGTTGGTCCGGGCGAGATAGGCGGGCAGGGTCTCGTCGTCGGCGAAGACGGCGCCGCCGTGGCCGTCGCGGCTGCCGGAGATGCGGCGCAGGTAGTCGTTGAGGATGTGCGCGGCCACGTCCCGCACGGCCCAGCCGGGGCATACCGTCGGCTGCGCCCACTCGGCGGGGGCGAGCGATCCGAGCAGGTCGATCAGTTCCCGCCGTTCCCGCGGGAACAGCGGCCGGGTGTCGAGTGGGATCATGCCTCCCAGTGAACCGGCGGCGCCGGTGCCCACGCGAATGGTTTTCCGGCGTGTCACTCGCCGTGCTGTTTGACCTTGTCGTTGGCCCAGCCCGCCAGCAGCACGCCGACCGCGGTCACCAGCAGCAGCACGACGAACTGCACCGACCAGCCGCCCGGAATCCAGTCGAATACGCCCCACAGCTGCGACTTCTCGTGGTCGAACAGCTGGCGCAGCGCGGCCTGGGCGAAGACGACAGTGACGACCATTCCGGCGACCTGGAGGCCGACATAGGTTCCCTTGTTCATGTTCTCGATCTTCGTCACGCGACGGGCGGACGCGCATCGCCCGACGGTCGGCGTCGGGGTCATCCTCCGGTCGGACGGCGATGGCCCGCAGGTCGCACCGGTCGTCCGACCGCGCGGGCCGTTCCGAGAGGTCACCGCCGGTCGCGCGATCCCGTTGTGCAGGTTCACCGCCGACGCCGCAGCGCGTATCCGGCGCCGCGGTTGTGTCGTAGCCTGGCCGACCGACGGCAGCGACGGTATCGGTAGGAGCAGGATGGGCGGCGATTCCTTCGGTCTCACCTCGCGGTATTGGGAACCGCCGTCCGAGCGGGTCGCGGAGTTGCTCCGGTCCGGTGTGGAGATGGTGCTCGACCACCCCGAGCTGATGTACGAGGCGATGGACGACGCGTCGCTGGCCGCCGCCAGCCCGGCCATCGCCGCCGAACCGGGACTGGCCGAGGCCGTGCGCGCGTGCGTGCGGGCGAACCTCACGCACTGGTGCGTGGCGAACCTCGGCGCCCCCGGAATGCCTGTGGCGCCGAATCTTTCGGCCGAGAACGTGAACATCGCCCGCGACGTGGTGCGGCACGGGTTCGACGAGATGCTGGTCACCAACTTCCACGCCGGGCAGAACGCGGCGATCCGGAAGTGGGCGCAGCTGGCGTTCTTCCTGAGCCCGGACCCGTACGAGGTGCGCGAACTGCTCGATGTCGTCATGGGTTCGGTGTTCGCGTTCATCGACGACACCCTCGCCGGTGTCTTCGAGCTGATCCAGCGCGAGCGCCGCAACCTGGCCGATGTCGACCACACCGAGCGAATGGAGACGCTCAACCTGCTGCTCGGCGGCGCGCCGATCAGCGCGGGCCGGGCGGGGGAGCGGCTGCGCTACGAACTCGACCGCCACCATCTCGCGGCCGTGGTCTGGAACGATTCCTACCCCACCGATCCGGAGCCGCTGGAGCTGGCGGTCAACGCGCTGGTGCAGGCGGCGGGCTCGATGCAGCCGCTGACCATCGTGCCGAGCCCGTCGACGCTGTGGGTGTGGCTGCCGGTCGATCAGCTGCCGCCGCTGGCCGAGGTGCGGCGGTCGCTGGCCGGTACGGCCGGGGTGCGGATGGCGATCGGTACGGTGGGCGCCGGGATGTCCGGTCTTCGGCGGGCTCATCTGGATGCCGTCGCGGCGCAACGGTTGATGCGGCGATTACCGTCGGGGGAGCGGCTGGCCACCTACGACGAGGTGGAGGTCGTCGCGCTGGCCACCGGGGGCGACGAGGAGCGGGCGCGCGAGTTCGTGACGCGCACCCTGGGAAATCTGATCTCCGCGGACGCGGATCTGCGCGAGACCCTTCGGGTCTATCTGCACGAGGGATCGAATACCGCGCAGACCGCGCGCTCGCTGTTCACCCACCGCAATACGATCGTGCATCGGCTCGACCGGGCCCGCGGCCTGTTGCCGCGCCCACTGGAACAGCGGCCGCTACAGGTGGCGCTGGCATTGGAGATCATTCGCGTCGTCGGCGTGGCGGGCGGCTGAGCCCGCGCCCGCGGGCAGGCTGCCCGGTGTCGCGGGGCGATACTGCACAACGGCAATCCGTAGCGTTGTGCACTTCGGCCCATCCCCATTGTGGAACTTCGGGATAGAGTGTCGCATCGGTGAAATTTCGCCGCGCAATATTATGCCCTCGCATCGTCGAACGGGGATTTGTCATGGACGCCCACCCGGTCAGGGAAGTGTCACAAAGGAACTCGGCCGGATTCGGTGAACGTTCCCAATCGGGGGTCGCGGCGTGACGGTGACGGACGGTATTGCGAACCGCGGAATTGCCCCGCTCGATATCTCCCCGACCCTCGTGAATTATCAAGCGCTGTCCCGGAAAATCGTCGACGGTTTCGATCTCGCCCCGCTCGGCGACCGTCCCGGCTCGGATCCCGCCGTACGCAGCGATCTGCTCGCGGTGGTCTCCTGCTGTATGGAGACGGTGGTAGCGGCGGCTCGCACCGGCACGCCGGTTCCGGAGCGCGCGGCGGCCCGGCTGGCGGGGATCGCGGCGCGCTGGGCGGACCGGCAGCTGCCGATCGGGGTGCTGCAGCACGCGGTGCACGCGGGCGCCGCCGCCGTCGTCGAACCGGTCGTCGCCGCGGGCCGCCGCACCGCCGCGGGGCTGCCGGCCGCGGGCCTGGTGCTGATCGAATCGCTGCGCACACTGTCCAGCGCGATCGCGCGCGGATACGCCAGCGAGGTGCGGGCGATGACCGGTGTGCAGCGGGTCGCGTCGCACACGCTGGCGTCCGCGCTGCTGGCCGGTTGCGCCGACTCGATGCTGGTGCGCCGCAACGGAGTCGAGCTCGCCGCCGCCTACCTGGTGGTGGCCGTCGCGCTGGGCCCGCACCCGGACGAGCGCGATCCCCTGCTCGACGCGGGCGTGGTCGCGCGGCGAAAGCTGCGCCGCGTGCAGGCGGAGCTCGGCCGCGGCGACGGCGCGCGGGTGCTGTCGATGCTGAGCGTCGACGGCGGCACGCTGCTGATTCCGGTACACGCCGAGACCGAGGGCGAGCCAGCGGCGGCGGATGGCCCGCTCGACGACCTGATCGATCGGCTCGGTCGCGCCGCCGCCGCACCGGTCACGGCGGCGGTGGTGACGGCCGCGCCCGAGCGGATCCCGCGTGGCGCCGAACGCGCGCACGAACTGCTGGATCTGGCGCTGCGTCTGCGCCGGGGCCCCGGGGTGCATCGCTTCCGGGAGCTGGCCTGCGAATACCAGCTCGTCCAGCCTGGCCCGGCGAACCGGCATCTGCGCGGGCTGCTCGAGCCGCTGCGCGAGGAACCGGAATTGCTCGAGACCGTCGAGGCCTTTTTCGCCGCGCAGTGCAAACGCGAATCCGCGGCTCGCCGCCTCGGGATCTCGGTGGGCGCCGTGCGCCGCCGCCTGGACCGCATCGCCGCGCTGACCGGGCTGCAGCCCGACGCCCCGGTGGATCAATGGTATTTGCGCGCGAGTTTCATTGCGCGCATTGCCGATCCGGGTTCCGCTGATCTCGCATTGTGAATTCTTCGAGTACCACTGTCCGCATACTGGTAGTTACCACAGAATGCGGATCGGTCGGAGGCGGTGCTGTTAGCGTCGACGGCAGGAGGTGGCCATGGCCGCAGAGCGGCGGTTCGACGTCGACGTGCTGATCGTGGGGTCCGGTTTCGGGGGCAGTGTGACGGCGCTGCGATTGGTGGAAAAGGGATACAGCGTTGCCGTCCTGGAGGCCGGGCGGCGTTTCGACGACGCGGATTTCGCGGCGACCAATTGGGATCTGCGCCGCTATCTGTGGGCGCCGCGGCTGGGCTGCTACGGGATTCAGCGCATTCACCGTTTGCGGGACTGCTTCATCCTCGCCGGGGCGGGCGTCGGCGGCGGGTCGCTGAATTACGCGAATACGCTGTACAAGCCGGGCCCGGCGTTCTTCGGCGATCGGCAGTGGGCCGATATCACCGACTGGGACGCCGAGCTGAGCCCGCATTACGAGCAGGCGCGGGCGATGCTCGGCGTGGTCGAGAACCCGCGCGCGACGCCCGCCGACGAGATCATGCGCTCGGTCGCCGAGGATATGGGCGTCGCCGACACCTTCGTGCCGACCCCAGTCGGCGTGTACTTCGGGGAGCCGGGAAAGACCGTGCCGGATCCGTATTTCGGCGGCGTCGGGCCCGATCGCACGGGCTGTATCGAATGCGGCGAATGTATGTCCGGCTGCCGCCACGGCGCGAAGAACACTCTTGTCAAGAACTATCTCGGTCTCGCCGAGCGGGCGGGTGCGCGAGTGCATCCGATGACCACCGTGACCGCGATACGGCCGCAGCCCGACGGTAGCTGGCTGGTCGACACCCGGCGGACGGGCGCCTGGCCGCGGCAGCGTCGCGGCACCGTCTCCGCCCGGCACGTGGTGCTGGCCGCGGGCACCTGGGGCACCCAGCAACTGCTGTTCCGGATGCGCGATACCGGTGTGCTGCCGGACATTTCGGCCCGCCTGGGGGTGCTGACCCGCACCAACTCCGAGGCCATTCTCGGCTCCGGCCGCATCGAGGTCGACCCGGAGCTGGATCTCACCGCGGGCGTGGCGATCACGTCGTCGTTCCATCCCACCGACGACACGCATATCGAACCGGTCCGCTACGGCAAGGGCTCGAACGCGATGGCGCTGCTGCAGACCTACCTGGTCGACGGCGGCCACCGGACCCCGCGCTGGGCACGGGTGTTCGCGACGGCGGCGGCGCATCCGGTGCGCACCGTGCGGCTGCTGCGCACGCACCGGTGGAGCGAGCGGACGCTGATCCTGCTCGTCATGCAGAGCCTGGACAACTCGATCACGACCTACACCCGGCGCGGGCCGTTCGGGCGGCGGCTGGCCAGCAAACAGGGTTACGGCGAACCGAATCCGGCGTGGATCCCGGCCGGGCACGAGGTGACCCGGCGGGTGTCGGGAAAGCTCGACGCCACCCCGGGCAGCACGTGGCCGGACATCTTCGGGGTGCCGATGACGGCGCATTTCATCGGCGGCTGCACCGTCGGCGCCGATGCCGAGCACGGCGTCATCGACCCGTACCACCGGGTGTGGGGCTATCCGACGCTCAGCGTCGTGGACGGGTCGGCGATCTCGGCCAATCTCGGCGTGAACCCGTCGCTGACCATCGCGGCGCAGGCCGAGCGGGCGGCCTCGCTGTGGCCGAACAAGGGCGAGGTCGACACCCGCCCGGCGCCGGGGGAGCCCTACCGCCGACTGCGGGCGGTGGCGCCGCGGCGGCCGGTCGTGCCGTCCGGCGTTCCGGCCGCGCTGCGGCTGCCGCTGTTCGTGGTTCGCGACTCCGCGGCGGGCGATCATTCGGCCTGATCGCCCCGGCGGTGTGCCCGATGTCCGATCTGCCGGTGCGGCAAGGTGTTTCGGGTGCTTGCCGAGGCGGTCGGCTGCCCGGCCGCTGTGCCTCGGGCCCGGCGTTCGGGGCGGCCCGGTGCGTGCGGCGCGGCCCACGCGCGGCTGTCGGGGCGCTGTGCGGGGTTGCCGTCCTGTGGTGGCCGCGCTGTGACCCACCACAGCGACGACCTCGTGCGGGACGCTGTCTCAGTATGTTCGAGGCGACATCCAGGGTTACCGGCATTTCAGGGGTGAATCATGCGGGAGTACCGGACGGGCGGCCAGGGCTGGCGCGCGGCCCTGATCCGCGGGCTGTGCCGGGTCTTCGTGCGCCCGACGCTTAGCTGGTGGCCGCTGCGGGGCGTGCTGGCGCCGTGCATGGCGCTGGTCGACATGGTGCACCGGCCGGTGCCGCGGTTGCGTGGCACGGTGCTGCAGCGGGTGGACGGCGGCCACTGGTGCGGTGAGGTGGTGCGGCCGCGCGCCGGGGTGACCGGGGGCGGGGCGATCGTGTACTTCCACGGCGGTGCGTTCGTGTTCTGCGGCCTGGCCACGCACCGCCGAATCGTGGAGCGGCTGGCGTTGCGTACCGGGCTGCCGGTGCTGTCGGTCGGCTACCGGCAGCATCCGGTCGGCCGGCTGGACGCATCGATGGACGATGCCGCCGCGGCCGTGCGCTGGCTGCACGACGCGGGTATCGGCACGGGATCGACCGTGTTCGTGGGTGATTCGGCCGGTGGCTACCTGGCTTTCCAGCTCGCGCTGGAGGCCGAGCGGCGCGGCATCGACCGGCCCGCGGGGGTGGTCGGGCTGGCGCCACTGCTGGAACTCGATCCCGCGGCCAAGCTGCGGCACGCGAACGCCGGGTCCGACGTCTTCCTGCCCGCCCGCCGATTCGCCGAGGTCGCCGCCGTGATGGCCGGTGACGAGTCCGGCGCGGTCGATCCGCAGCGGTCGCCGGTGAACGGCCCGGTCGCCGCGCTCCCGCCGGTCCTGCTGATCTGCGCCGAGGACGAGGTGCTGCGCGCCGACGCCGAACTCATGGCCGACCGGCTCGACGGCACTACCGTGCCGTACACGCTGCAGATCTGGCAGGGTCAGGTGCACGCCTTTCCCGTACTCGGGCATCTGCTGCCGGAAAGCCGTGCGGCACTTGACGAAATCGCGGATTTCGTCGCCGGGGTGCAGGGTCGACGCTCGGCCGCGGCGGGATGAACCGCTAGAACCGGAGCACCGCGCTGGCGCCCTCGCGCTCGCAGCTGTTGCCGAAGGTCCGCGTGTAGTCCACGGCGCGACCGTTCCACTGCCCCGTAGCCGTCACCGTGACCGGGTCCCAGATCTTGGTGCACATCCGCGGCGACTCCTGCGCGGCCAGCGCCTCGAAATCCCCGTCGACCGCGGTCAGCGCATCACACGCGGCATCGACGTTCGGGTGCGTCCCGCCCCGCGGCTCGCAGGTCAGCGTCACCTCCCGCTCTGCCGGGGCGCCCGCCTCCCCATGCGTCACAGTGAGCGTGACCTGCGACTCCGCCGGAGACTCGGCCCCGGCGGGCGCGGCGAGGGCGGCTCCCGCCAGCAGTACGCCGGACGCGATCAGCAGTGGTCGGAGCGGGTTACGCATACGGTGGCCTCCGGTGGTGGTGATCATTGCTTTCATTAGTGCGTCGGAATCCGGGCCACCCGCCGTTACGCACCCAGCCGCGCCCGCGATCGAAACCTGTTGGCGAACCACGACGCGCTCCTGCTACATTACCGGGGCCGTGCGAGAGAACGAGGAGGTGGTATCCGTGAACGCAGTATCGACATGGGTGCTCCCCCTCGGGGTCACGGTCGGGCGATAGTCGTCCGGGAGCGCCGTCACAGCACTCCCGAAAGGCACGACCGTGCAATTCATTTCCGAACAGCGCGTCGACGATGTTCTCGAGCGCGAATTCACCATCGACGAGATTCCGGGCATCCTGTGGACGCCCGCCTCCGTATCCACACCGGCACCGCTGATCCTGCTCGGCCAGCCCGGCGGTCTCGGACTGCGGAAGATGTACCCGCGCTTGCTTGCCCGGGCCCGGTCGGTCGCGGCGGAGGGCTTCGCCGCGGCCGCGCTCGAACTCCCCGGCAGCGGTGTGCGACCCCGATCCGCCGCCATGGATCAGGTCGGCGCCGAACTGCGCCGGGCGCTGGCCGCCGGTGAACGGGTCACCGACGACATCATCGATCGGCTCATCCTCCCGCTGGTCGACCAGGCGGTCCCGGAATGGCAGGTCACCCTGGACGCCCTGCTCGCACTGCCCGAGATCGGCGGCCCGGTCGGGTACTCGGGAGGGGTGATCTCGATCGGCACCCGCCTGGCGGTGGTCGAGCCGCGCATCTCGGCCGCCGTCCTGTTCGCGGGAAGTTTCGTGCCCCGCGCCATCCTCGAGGAGGCCCGGCAGGTCACCATTCCGCTGTATGTCCTGCTGCAATGGGACGACGAAGGAAACGACCGCCAGTCGGCCCTGGACCTGTTCGACGCCTTCGGCTCCGAGGAGAAGACCCTGAACGCCAACATGGGCGGCCACACCGGCGTCCCGCAGCACGCCGGCGAGGCAGCGGGGCAGTTCCTCGCCCGCCACCTGAAGTGAGGCCGGTCAGTTGAGGTGCAGCGTTTCAGTCCGCGTCAGGTTTCCGCTGTGGCCGGTCGCGCTGGAGTAGCCCTCGATCAGGCATGTGTGTGCGTCTGTGTGCGCGTACTCGCGCCCGTGAAGTCCGGCCCCACCACGCGCGGTGTTCCACGGAACGAACGCGTCTCAGGGGCGACCCTGCGACGTGTTCCCCAGGGCCTCGACGACCTTTCGCGCGGTGGCCTTGGCCGAGCCCGGGTTCTGGCCGGTGACGAGGTTGCCGTCGACGGCGGTGTAGGACACGAACGGAAGCTTTGCCTTCTCGTAGAGCGCGCCGCGCTCCTTCGCGCGCTGCTCGGCGTTGTAGGGCACCAGCTTGTCGACGCGGGCGAGTACCTCCTCCTGCCAGGCGAAGCCGGTCATGTGCTTGCCCGCGATGAGGTAGGAGCCCGTCGGAGAGCCGGGTGTTGAGCAGCCCGCAGTAGCCGTGGCAGACCGAGGAGACGACGTTACCGCGCTCGTAGATCTCGCGGGTGATGCGCTGTAGGCCCTCGGAGTCGGGGAAGTCGTACATCACGGCGTGGCCGCCGGTGAAGTAGATGGCGTCGAAGTCGGCGGCGTCGATCTCCTCGGGGCTCTTGGTGGTCGCGAGGAGATCCATCTTCGCGGGGTCGGCGCGCCAGGCCTTGGCGGTCTTGTCGTAGTTGGGGAACTTCAGCGCCCGCGGCTCGAGCGGAGCGGGGCCGCCCACCGGGCCGACCAGGGTCTGCTCGAAGCCCGCCTCATCGAACACGTGCCAGGCGTGTGTGAGCTCGGACAGCCACAGCCCAGTGGCATGGGAAGGGTCGTCGTAGTGTCCGACGTTGGTGACGACGTGGAGGCACGCTTGGTCATTGGCTGATCTTCCTTCCTGCGGAGGTGGATGGCGAGGTGCGTTGCGCGCGTTGGGGGTTACCTCGAGCTGCGGCGGGTGCGTGACACGCGTCAAGAGCCGACCGACGTGATCGCGAGGAAGGCGACGCGCACTCGTTCGGCGACCTCCTCGCTCGACGCCGCCTGTAGCTTGCCGTCGAGGTACAGGCAGGCCAGCCCATGGGCGAGCCCCCAGCCGGCCGACGCGAGGGCGGAGGCGTCCGACTCGGGGGATACCTGGTTCAGGGCGTCGGCCAGCAGTTCGTGCAGGGCGTCGGCGGCCTTGACCCGCTCGTCGTTCGCATCGTCGCAGGGTTTGCCGAACATCACCCGGAATAGAGCCGGGCGTCGCAGCGCGAAGGTGACGTAGGTGACCGCGAACTCGGCCAAGTCCTGGAGCGAGGCGGGCGGGTTGCGTCCCTCGCCCAGGTCCGCCAGCAGGTCCCGGAAGCCCTCGACGGCCAATGCGGACTCCAGTGCGTCGCGGTACTTGAAGTGGCGGTACGGCGCCGTCTGCGACACGCCGGACCTGCGCGTGATCGCGCGGAGCGAGAAGGTCTCCCCCGGCCTCGAGCATCTCGCAACGTCATCGACGCCTGCGCCGAACATGGGACCAAGCTCGTCTTCTTCGACAACACTTACATGTATCCCGCAACCTCGGCGCCCCAGGCCGAGTCGACAGCATTCGCACCGGGCGGCCCCAAGGGACGTGTCCGTGGCGCGCTCGCCACCATGGTGCTCGAGGCCATGCGGGTCGGTCGGGTGCAGGGCCTTATCGGCCGCGCCCCCGAGTTCTACGGGCCCGGCTCGACCAAGAGCTACACGAATACGTTGGTGTTCGACCGGATCAGGGCGGGCAAGCGGCCGTTCGTCCCGGTCAACGCCCACACCGAGCGCTCCCTGATCTGGACCCCCGACGCAAGCCGGGCGCTGGCCCTGCTCGGCAACACCTCGGATGCCTACGGCCGGACATGGCACCTGCCGATCGACCCGAACCGGCAGACCTACGCGCAGCTCATCGAGATCGCCAGCGAGGTCACCGGCCGCAAGATCGGCCACACGGTGCTGCCGATGCTCGCTTTCCGCCTCGGACGCCGCTTCGTCAAGCCGCTCGACGAGATGTACGAGCTGCTCGGCCGCTACCGCGACGACAACATCTTCGACAGCTCGAAATTCGCGGCCCGCTTTCCCGACTTTCGGGTCACCACCTATGGGGAGGGCGCGGAGCGGATCCTCGCCGACCGACCGCCGGGCTGATCATCCTGATGACTGCCGAGGGTGCCGAATGACGAGCCACGTTTCCTGGCCCGGAACCTTTCAAGCGCGGGGCCGACCGTGTTCGAGGTACATGACCGTGCCCGAGGTGTACGCGTGGTAGGCGTGGGTCAGGCGTCGCGCGAGTCGCGGAATTACATAGTCGGACAGGTTGTTTACGTTCACCCACTCGATCTTGTCGAGTTCGACGGTGTCGAGACGGATGTGGCGCTTGTCGTCGCCCATCTCGCCGCAATCGAACACGTACAGCACCTTGTCGCCCTCGGCATCGCTCGGCGCCCAGTCGTGCACCAGCAATCGATCGACGGCTCGATTCATGCCCAATTCTTCCCGCAATTCCCGCTCACAGGCCGCCGCCGGGGACTCGCCCCGGTCGACATAGCCCCCGGGAATATCCCACCGATTCCCATAGGTCTTGCGAACCAACAAGACATCTTCACCATCGACGAACAATGCCCCGGACGCGAGGCGAGGAGTCGCGAACTTCGCTGCCGGAGCTTCCATCGGATGGCCTCCATCGTGTTCACGAGATGAACTTGGTCAGGGTCCCAGTGGGGAGTGCGTCCGGTGAGAGCGACGATACGGCCCCAGATAGGTTGTTGCGCAGTGGCTTTGGCCAAGTCCTGCCCGCTCCGACCATCCCGGCGATCGAGGATAATCTCCGTGCCTGCCTCGCTGCCTCCTCCGAACCGCCGGGGAGGGCGCAGCCCCACCCAAGTGGGTGATCCGCCGCTACCTAGGCTGCGCCGGCCAGGCCCACCGCGACTTCAAATCCATCTTCGGCGAGCCCCCGGGGCACTACCGCCTACGGTACTGAGCCCTCCACCAGATCAACTCGACCGTGCGCACGTTCGGTCCTCCAGCGCTGACGAAATCAGGGTGCGGGCGCCATGACCGTAGACGGCATGGCCGTGCAACCCATTCCACAGTCGTTCGTACAGCTCCAGTTCGGTCGGCGCGGTGATAGTTAGTTCGGCGCTGGCGGTTTCGATCAGTGCCTGCCGACGATCGAACAGATGGAAGCTGCCCGACAGATAGACGAACCCCGCTCGGAGCGGGACGACCCCGAAGCTCAACCGGGGGTTGCCGAACGCCACGTCGAGCAGATGTCGAAGTTGCCCAGCTGTCACCTCATTGTTGCGGAGCGTGGTGTGTAATGCCGCCTCGCTCACCAGTACTGCCACTCGTGTACCGCCGCTACGCAAGATGTTCTGGCGTGCCATTCGCGCCGCGACGGCGGTGTCCAAATCATCGAGGGTGCCGAGAAACCGGATGCACTGTGCGAGGACCGCGCGGCCGTACGGCTCGGTCTGGAGTAGGCCGGGCACGATTGTCGGGTTATAGATGCGAAGTTGCCGCGTCTCGGATTCGATTTCCTGCCCGCGTTGCTGGCGGCGGGTGTGCCCGGTCGCGGCAATTCGTCGCCACTCCGCCCACTGCGCCTGAACGTTGCGCAGCGTCGCAACCAGATCGGGGAGTACGAGGGTCGCGTCACACACCCTGCACCACACCGCTAGGTCCGATTCGCTCGGCATCTGTTTGCCGTGCTCGATGCGGGATGTCTTGGACCAATGGCATTCGGCGGCAGTGGACAGTTGCCGTCCATCCAGTCCGGCATCCTTGCGTAGCTCTCGAAGCCGTGCCCCGAGAGCCACTTTCGCTCGTGTTGCCCCGTTCACTACGTGCGGTAATCCTCGAAACGAGTTGCCGCACACCACACTCGATCACGCACTGTGACCGCATGCGCGACGATCGCGGGTTCGTCGGTCAGCGCGGCCCCGACCCAGAAGCCGTGCGCATCGAACAGGGAGAACGCCACCGCCCGTTCATCGAACAGCCAGAAATCTTCGGTGGCCGAGTCGGACGGTTCGGCATCGTGCCGTGCGAGATAGCGGATGTCCTCACCAGCTGCGACGTTATGGGGGCTCAGTGCGAGGAGGTACCGCGTGTAGAGCGTGTGCGGTTCGGTGACAATCCTGGCGCGCCGCACCGCCACTCCCCGTGCCACCGTCGCAGCAACGTGGCTCGTCCAGCCCGAGAACCATTCGCCGCCAGGGTCGATGGTCTCGTCGGCACGGAATGCGGCCAGCGACTCGGATTCCGACTTGCTCTCGTAGTCGTCGTGCGTTTCCAGGTGGAAGGCGGACCGTTCTGCGGAGGCGAATATCGGTCGCAACTCGTCAGCGCCGTGAAGCAGGCGCATCGGGTCGCACCTCCTGACTGATCGGCACCGTGACGGCCCTCTCGTGGGCGGGAATCTGCATGATCGCCAGTGCTTCCGGATCGACGACAGGCTCGCCCGAGAGCAGGAACGTTCCGTGTCCGGTGTCGCGGACGCCCGATATGCAGGTCCCCGGCTCGGTGAACCACAGCAACTTGTGCGGGATTTCGACCGTGTTGGGGTCGTCGGTCAGCCAGCCCTGCGCCGCATAACATGGCGGATCGTTTTCGGTGACGTAGAGCCGGGGTGATCCGTCGCCGCCGGACTCACCGCCGATGAATCGAACCTTCATGGCGTTCTCCCCTTGTCGTGCGAGTGCGGGTCAAAGTGTGCAACCGTGTTGATTCTGACTCTCTTACATGATGTCTGGCAACCATCGGCGCACTCACGCGCACTTTTGTGGGTCGTTCGTACGACCCGTGCCTAGCGTGTTATCAGGTTCCACCGAGTGTTGCCGTTCAACTTCTGATCCCGGCGCATCCCCTCGGTGGGAATTCCCGGCACAGGACGGAGGGGCACGTTATGCGACAACAGCCGACCGCACTCGGGTGGGTCGATCCTGAGGTGAGTTCCTTACTGGAATGGGATGGTGCGCAGGTTGGGCGGCTGGCCCGCCGCTTGGGATACGTGCTGGTGTGGCCACCCGGCACGAGCTTGGTTCCGCTGGTGGACCAGGTGCGAGCCGCCGATGTCGATGTGGTGATCACACCCGCGCCCCACCATTTGGATGTGATCTCGCTGCACGCGGTGATGGGTGTGGCGGATGTCGAAACAGTCTGGCCCCGAATTAGTTTCGCTCGATGGGCGCCGATTCCGCGACCCGTTGCGGGTACGGCGGTGGGTAATGACAGATGGCCGGGGCGCGCTGGCGGAATCCGTAGGAAGGCGGCACGGTGACCGGTGATGGCTGGCTCGCCTTGGGTTTTGTGATTGCGATCGGTCTGCCGCTGACAGTGATGGTCGCAGTGATCTGGTGGCCCGAGCGAACCTCAGAGGACCGCTCGGTGGAGGCGATCCGGCAGAGGGTCGAGGACGAGGATGCACTCTAGGCAGACCCGAACCTCCGATGCCGCGATGACGGGTTCGATCCGGTTCCCGGACGCCCTGCACCAGCGGCAGTTGGCCGTAGTCGATGTCGAGGGCAACGGGCAGAATCCGCCCGAGATCATCGAGATCGCGTTGCTGGCGGTGGACGGGCCGACGACACCGGATGCGTTGCGGTCGTGGTTGATTCAGCCGCAGCGGCCGGTCACACCGATCGTGACCCGCAAGGTGCACGGCATCACCAACGTCGACCTCGCCGATTGTCCGTCGTGGCACGAAGTGAATGACGAAATCGATGAGGCGCTGTGCGGACGAGTGTTGGTGGCCCACAACGCGACCATCGAGCGGAAAGTCCTCGCCGCGCATCTGCCGGACTGGGATCCGCCCATGATTCTCGACACGCTGCGGCTGGCGAAATCGGTGTGGCGAGGCCTGGACTCCTATGTCCTGGACAAGCTTATCGAACGCGGCCAGCTCGACGTCACGGCTGTCGCCGGACAGGGCTACCACCGCGCCGGGCACGACGCGTGGGCGGCGTGGCAGTTGCTGTGTGCCCTGATCGCCGACGGCGAGCTGGATTGGCCGGAGCTGGTCGCGGCAGCCGGTTTGCCCGATTTCCTGCCCACACCGGAACCCGAAGGGGGACTGTGGTGATCAACGATGCGCGGCCGGTGACCTTCGCGGTGGTCAGTGCGGTGGCGGGGTCGGAGAGGTGGCTGGTCAGGACGAGTAGCGCTTACCAAGAGTGCCCAGCTCGGGGCCAGGTCGCCCGGGCGTGGTCGAACGTTCGGCGGAAGGGTTCGCAGTTGCTCCCGGACAGCATGGTCCATGCGAGGACCAGGCCGCAGGCTGGGTCGCCGACGCCGCCGTATCACGGCGGTTATCGGGTGGGGATGGCTCGGCCTGAACGCCCGGCCCCCGGTTGGCTCAGGGGCTGTGCGCGTGGTTGCCTGGGGTCGTGCGGTTGAAGGTGGTTCGGGTTGGGGTTGGTGTGCTTGCGGGGTTGACGACGCTGGCAGGAGCCATGGGGGTCGCCTTGCATTTCAGCAGGTCGGGGTTTCGGGTGTTGGTTTTGCTGGCCTCGGGGGCGCCGTATCTGATGGTTGTGGCGCTGGTGGGGGTGGTGGCTTTCGCGGTGTTGCGGCAGTGGGTTGGGGTGGGGGTTGCGGTTGTTGTGGTTGCGGCGGGGGTGTGGACTCAGGCTCCGTTGTATGCCGGTGGTTCCGGTGGTGACGGGCCTGAGGTGACGGTGATGCAGGCCAATCTGCTGTTCGACGGGGCGGAGCCGCGGGCGCTGGTCGACGAGGTGCGGACTCGGCATGTCGCTGTGCTCACGGTCAACGAGCTGACCCCGGCGGCGGTCGCGGAACTCGGCCGGGCGGGGCTCGACCAGGTGCTCCCGCATCGGTACATCTCGCCCGGCCGGACCGCCAGCGGGACCGGGATCTGGAGCAGCTATCCGCTGTCGGACACGGTCGAGTACGACGGTTTCGTGCTGAACCAGCTGTCGGCCACCGCTACCGTTCCGGGCGCGGGGCCGATCACGGTGTACGCGTTCCACCCCGTGCCGCCGGTGTTCGGGACGCAGGTGTGGGCCGACGAATTGTCGCGCCTGCGTGGGATTCTCGAACGATCGCCGTCGGATCGCCCCGCACTGGTCGGCGCCGACTTCAATGCCACCTACGATCACGCCCAGTACCGCGCCTTCCTGTCGGGCCGTTTCGAGGACGCCGTCGAACAGGCGGGCGCCGGGCACCTGGTCACCTACCCGGCCGACACGAGCTGGCCTCCTCTGGTCGGTATCGATCACTTCCTCGTGGCGGGCGGTCGCGCCTCGGCGGTGGAGACCGTGCGCCTGCCCGGCGCCGACCACCGGGCCTTGGTGGCGCAAGTTCGCCTGAACAGCGTTCGGCAGTAGCGGTTGGCGCACCACGGGTGCGAGACCGAAGGTTCGAGCGTCGCGGGTTTCCGCGGTGGACCGCGCAATCCGCCACCGACAGGCGGGAGGTGGTCGACGACGAACCTAGGGTCTCGTCCCTGTCCCGCTAAGTTGGAGGGATGCGGATTGGCGTTCTGGGGCCGTTCGAGGTGGTGGGCGGGGCGGGTGTCGGCGGTCCGCGCCTGCGCGTGCTGCTGGTCCGGCTGGCGCTCGATGCCGGGCGCATGGTGCCTGTCGACGTGCTCGCCGACTGCGTATGGCCAGACGGCGACGGACCGGCCGATCGCGGAAATGCGCTGCAGTCGCTGATATCTCGGCTGCGGCGGGCGCTTCCGGCCGAGGTGTTGCGGTCGGTGCCGGGCGGTTATCTGCTCGAGGTGCCGCCCGGGGACGTCGATGCCCTGCGGTTCGAGCGGCTCGCCGATGAGGGGCGGCGGGCGCTGCGCGAGGATTCCACCGAGGCCGCGTTGTCCCGGCTGGAGGAGGCGTCGGTGCTGTGGCGCGGCGAGATCTGTTCCGAGGTACCCGAACCCGTCCGGCAACGACTGCACGAGGTTCGGCTGTGCGTCGCCGAGGATCGTGCCGAGGCGGCCCTGCGGCTCGGCACGGTCGACCGGTTGAGTGCCGACCTGGAACCACTGATCGCCGCGCATCCGTACCGAGAACGACTGCGCGCCTTGGCCGTCCGCGCGCTGCACGCCGAGGGCAGGTCGGCCGAGGCGCTGGCGGCATTCGAAGCCGCCCGGACACTGCTCGCCGAGGAACTGGGCGCCGACCCCGGCCCGGAGCTGCGAGCCGCCCACCTGGAGGTCCTGCGGGGCGCGCCCGCACCACCACTGCGCGCCGCCCTGCCGGACGTGCCCACCGCCCTCGTGGGCCGCGACGACGACCTGTCCGAGCTACGCGCCGCGCTGCGCGAGACCCGCCTGCTGACCCTCACCGGACCGGGCGGCGTCGGCAAGACCCGGCTGGCTCGCGCGCTGGCCGACGACTCGACCTGGTGGATCGAACTGGCGCCGGTGCACGGTCCGGGCGAGGTGCTGCGCGCCGCCACCGCCGCCCTCGGCGCGGCGGAGCCGACCCTGCTGGAGCCGCCGCGCGATCCGCTGGACCGGCTCGCCGAGCGCCTAGGCGGCCCCGGCGCCGTACTCGTGCTCGACAACTGCGAGCACGTCCTCGACGAGAGCACCTACCTCGCGGCCGACCTGCTGCGCCGCTGCCCGCGCCTGCGCATCGTCGCCACCAGCCGGGAGCCGCTCGGCCTGGCCGCGGAGCACATCCGGCCGGTGCCGCCGCTACCCGCCGAGGCGGCCGCGCGGCTGTTCATCGATCGCGCCCGGGCCGTGCGCCCCGATTTCCTGGTGGACGGGGAAGCCGCCCCCACCATCGCGCGCATGTGCGCGCGACTGGACGGGCTGCCGCTGGCCATCGAACTGGCCGCCGCCCGGCTGCGCTCGATCCCGTTGCGGGAGTTGGCCTCCGCTCTCGGCGACGGTTTCGCGCTGCTGGCCCGGCCGCCGCGCGCCGCCGAAGCCCGGCATCGAACGCTGCGCGATGTGGTGGCATGGAGCTGGGAGCTGCTCGATCCCGGTGAGCGCGCGGCGGCCCGCCGGCTGGCCGTATTTCCCGGCGTGATCGGTGCCGACAGCGCGGCCGCGGTGGCGGGCGCGAGCGTCGACCAGCTGGCCGGACTCGCGGACAAGTCCCTGCTGCAGTTCGACGGCCGCGACTACCGGATGCTGCAGACGATCCGCGACCACGGGCTCGAAAAGCTCCGCGAAGCAGGAGAATTCGAACAGACCGCCGCCGCGCACGCCGGGTGGTATCGGGACCTCGCGGAGGAGGCCGAGCCCCGATTGCGCGGAGCCGACCAGCTGGTGTGGCTGGATCGGCTGCGCGCAGAAGGCGACAACCTTTCCGCAGCACTGTATTTCGCGCAAGAGACCAGTGACGCGGAGACAGCCGTGCGGCTGTGTGCCGCGCTGGGCACCTATTGGATGATCCGGGGCGACCAGCAGGCCATGTACCGCTGGCCACGGATCGCGCTGGCCGTGCCGGGCCCATCACCCGCCCACGCCCGCGCCGCCACGCTGGCCCTCTTGCTGCTGGCCGACGGCGTGTGGATCGGCCGCACTCCCGATGCGCGGGCGCGCGCGGAACTGCGTGCGCTCTCCTCCGACCATCCACTGGTCACGTTGATCGAGCCGTGCCTGGCATTCGCGGGCAGCCACATCGGCGACGGGCTCGACGAGATCGACCGGCGGCTACCGCATCCCGATGCCTGGACCACGGCGACACTGCGGCTGATGCGGGCGGCGCTGTGCCTCGCGCGCGCCGACCTGCCCGCCGCGGAGCGGGATCTGCACGTGTCGGTTGCCGGATTCCGTTCTCTGGGCGACCGCGCGGGCTTGACGTGGGCCCTGACGGCACTGGCCGACGTGTGGATCGCCCGCCGCGAATTCGACCGCGCGACAGCGAATCTCGAGGAAGCGGCGGCACTACTGAGCGAGCTGACCCCGGAGGCGCCGCCGGTGCTGCAACGGGTACGGATCGCCGAAGTCCGGGCGGCACAGGGCGATCCGGAGCGCGCCGAGGCCGACTTGCGCCGACTGGTGGCGGCACAGAGCACTACGGGCAGCGGCTATCTGCCGTTCGCACATCTCGCGCTGGCCGAACTGACCGGCCACCGCGCCGAGGCCGCCCGGCACCTCGAGTTGGCCGCCGAGGGCCTCGACGCCGTCTTCTGCGTGGAACCAGCACATCAGGTGCGATTGGCCTGCGGACGTGCCGCGGCGGCCATGGACGAATGCGATACCGAGGCGGCGCGCAACCATCTGACCTCCGCGCTGAACACCGCCACCGCCGCCGACCGATCGCTGGTGGCGCTGGTCGCGATCCAGTCGGCCCGGTTGGCGGAGATATGCGAGAACCTCACCGCCGCGGCGGATCTGCTGGCCGCCGCGCACGCCATGGATGCGACGGCCACGGTATTGAGCCCGCTGGCCACGCGCCTGGCGAACACCCTGCGCGGCGCGCTCGGCGAACGCGAGTTCTCCGAAATCCGCTCGCGTGCAATGGGTTCCGCCGCCGCTTCCGACCGCGTCGAACAGTGGCTGCAAGAGTGGTCACCGGTCCGCGCGCTGCCGCCTACCTCGGAGGTACTGCAGGACGTTCGGAAACGCTGACGCCGACGGTCCGGCAACTCCGCTCCAGCGACGAGGTCCCGGCGCGGACGCATCGCCGATCGGACATTCCGTCCCGGCAGGGAGGGCCGATGCCCGAAACCCCGACTGCTCGCCGCCTCCGCGTGCGGGCGTATGCGCCGCGCCGGGGCCTGCCGTGCCGGATCCGCGGAACTACTTGTGCACCTTGGCATCCCGGACCATAGCCAGGAAATCCGTGGCGGTGCGCACCACGCCATCGAGCCCGTATCCGCCCTCCGGAACCTCGTAGATCTGTACCAGGACCTCGGGACGCTCGGGCCCGGGGTCGGCGGCTCCGATCGCGCGGGTAATCCGCTCGATGAGCAGGGCACTCATCTCGGCGGCCCAGGCGCCTACACACACCGTCACCAGGTAGCGGTGTGCCCGCACCGCGCGCCCGTCGGCGATCCACACATCCGCCTCGCGAACGATGACATCGGTGCGCGATTCGCTGAAGGCGAGGACGGCGGGATCGGTTGCACCACAGGTCTCGTCGAGGAACTCGGCGGCGGTGAGCCCCCGGGCGAGCCGGCGGCGACCCTCCGGGGTGAACAGGCCCGCGGGCACCGTGACATCGAGGGTGAACATATCACTGCTCCGATCGGGTCGCGGTGAACAGCCAGCTGGGCCCGCGCAACCGCACCCCGCCGTCGCCCTCGAACGGCCGCAGTTCCTCGGCCACGGCGTTGCGCGCGGCCTCGACCGCGGCCGGGTCGGTATCGCGCAGCCAGTACCGGACGGGGCCCATGCCGAAGATGAATTCGACGGCGTCCTCGGCGTCGCGGCCGTAGACCGAGACGCCCTCGAGCGGTTCGGCGTTCACGTCGGTGAACCCGGCGTCGGTGAGGATTCCGGTGATGTGTTCCCGATTGGTGAAATTGACCGGCCCCGGCGCGGTATCGTCGGCGGGGTTCGGCAGCTCCACATGGCGCGTCATCGCCGACCAGATGCGGGCGGATTCGTCGTGACCGTGGTCGCGGCCGCAGTAGAAGGCGAGCCGCCCGCCTGACGCCAGCGCCCGTCGGATATTTCCGAAGGCGGCCACCGGATCGGAGAAGTACATGATCCCGCCCCGGCTGATCGCCACCTCGAATCCCGCCGTGGGGAAGGGGTGGACCTGTGCGTCACCCTGCTCGTAGCTGACATTGCCGATCCGCTCCGCGACCGCGACGCGACGCGCCTGCTCCAGCATCGGCCCCGACAGATCGACGCCGAGCACCCGGCCCCGCATCGCGCGCAGTGCGGCAAGTCTGCTGACCTGCCCTGCGCCGCAACCGATGTCGAGCACCCGGTCGTCGGTGCCGATGGCGGCCGCCGCGAGCAGCTCCGCGTTGCTGCCGCCGACCAGGGCGTCGTAGCGCTCGCGATTATCGGCCCAGTGCTGCCCCTCGTACCCGTTCCATGCCTCGGCTTGATGAGTGTTGACGATATTCATGCCTCGCACCCTGCCGACCGGCGCTGTCAGGACCCGCACAGCGCGCTGTCACGCCGCGTCAGGCGCGAGGGTCGGCGGGTGGTCGAGTTCGATACCGAACAGGCCGTGGTAGGCGGTGCGGGCCTGATGAATTACCCACCACGCCAGGATGTTCCGAGACGGTGACCGGAGGCGGCGTCCCTCACCACCACCCGAGGACGGGTTGCAGCTGCCTGCCGAGTTCGGGGGCCAGAGAGCGGGAGTAGGTGGCGGTCAGGTGGTGTTCGTCGTGGTAGAGCAGGATGTTTCCGACTTCGACGGGGCAGGTCTGGGGTTCGCAGACCGCATCGGTGAGGTCGATGGGGAATACGTTCGGGTACGCGGCCGCCGACACCGCGGCCGGGTTGACCGGGTCGAGCGCCTCGGCGCGGGGCATGCCGCAGCTGATCCGGTCGCCGCCCTGGGCCAGGCAGTCGATGGCCCGGTAGCGAATCCCGTTGTGGCGCAGCCACGGCGTGTCACGGACCACGACCACATTGAGGCCGCGATCGGCCAGCTGAGTCCAGACGTCGACGTAGTCGGCGGGCGTCTCGTCGCCGACGGTGTCGCGCGGCCGGGTGCCGGTCGTGAAGACCCAGTCGGGACGTTCGGCGCCCAGCCGGTCGATGACGTCGCGGGACCAGTCGCGACAGTCGGGGATGCGCTCGCCCTTGTAGCTCGGCTCCTCGGCCACGGTCAGCGGGCAGCCCATTTTGAGGTAGACGACGACGCGGAACATGTACTGCTCGGCGAGATCCTGCAGCGCCGGAATCCAGTGCTCGGCATGCGAACTGCCCACCACGGCCAGGGTGCGCCGCGCCGCGGGGCTGCCGTAGGTGCAGGTGATCACCTCGCGGGTATCGAAATCGGCGATACAGCCGTCGCGCGCCGGATACGCCTGGTCGCCCGGTGCGTCCTTGATCGACGGCCGCATCGGGGCCTCCGGCGCGCCCGCGCCGGTGGCGAGCATCTCCGCGCCCGGATACGTGTCGGGGTCGAGCACGCCGACCGGTCGGGGCGGATGGGATCCGACGACCACGAGCCACACCGCCGCCGTGGCCGCGACGGCCGAACCGGTGACCGAGACCGCGACACCCGCGCGGCGGCGATAGGTGGCCGAGACCCGGTCGGCGGTCTTGCCGGTGCGCAGCGGCTGCTCGACGAATCGGTGCGTCAGCCACGCCGCCCCCAGCGACAGCCCGAGCACGACCAGACCGTCGCCGAGATCGGCCTCGGGCCGCTCGCGTTCGGTGAGATAGAAGATGAGGATCGGCCAGTGCCAGAGGTACAGGGCGTAGGCGATATCGCCGAGGCGCAGCATCGGAGGCCAGGTGAGGATCCGGTTGGGCAGCGGGCGCGCCCGCGGGTCGGCGGCGTTGCCCGCGACGATCAGCGCCGCGGCCGCGCCCACCGGGAACAGCGCGGCGGGCCCCGGGAACGACGCGGCGCCGTCGAGGACCCAGCCGCACGCGACGACCGCGGCGATCCCGAAGGCGGCCAGCGCGAATCGCAGCCACCGCGGCGGGGTGAGGTGCGGCGCCACCAGCACCAGCAGCGCCCCGGCCAGCAGCTCCCAGAGCCGCGCGAAGGTGTCGTAGTAGTTCCAGCCCGTATGGCCGGTGCTGCCGTGCGCGGCGTAGACGAACGACAGGAAGCCGAGCACGGCGAACACCGGCAGCGACACCCGCCGCAGCATCCCCGGATCGGCGACGGTCGAGCACAGCCACGCCAGCCCGGCCACCAGCAGCACCGCGGCCAGATAGAACTGCCCCTGCACCGACATGGACCACAGATGCTGCAGCGGGCTCACCGACGGATCGGCCGCCGTGTAGTTGGACCAGGACAGCGCCAGGTGCCAGTTCTCGTAGTAGAACAGCGACGCTAGCGTCTGCCGCGCCAGATCCGGCCATTGCGTATACGGGCGCAGCGCCACGGCGGCGACGACCACGGCCGCCAGGACGGTGACCAGGGCGGGCAGCAGCCGCCGTGCCGTGCGGCGCAGCACCGCCGCGACACCCACCCGGCCGGATTCGGCCCGGCGCAGCAGCAGGCCCGTGAAGAAGTACCCCGACAGCACCAGGAACACGTCCACGCCGCCGGACACCCGCCCGAACCAGACGTGGAACACCACCACCAAGGCGATGGCGACGCCGCGCAACCCGTCCAGGTCGAGGCGATACCCCGCGCCGCTCCGCTCCGCCGGACGGCGGATCCGCAGGAGGCGGGCGTCGGTGGACGCTCCCGTCACCGCGCGCGTCTCGACCGGGCTCGGCACACGGATTTGCGGCGGCCCGGCGAGAGGTGAACGGGAAGTGGATGCGGCACGCCAACTCTCTTACCACGGTGCTCGAATGGGCGTCCAACTCGGGTGGGCGCTGCCTTGCTGAGATTTCGCTGTGAACGTGCCGACCGGTATGCCGAGTCATCGCTCCTACGGCCGCGGCCGGGTCGCGGCGGATCGCCATCGTGGCCGGGTGCGATAGGTGGCCGCGCGCAGTATCCACTCCACCGGACCGTAGGCGTGCCCGCGCAACCACCGTGCGCTGAACCACAATTGGGCCGCGAAGGTGAGCAGCGCGATGCCGACCACCGCGGGCGGCGGCACGTCGTCGGCGAGCGCCAGCCCGTAACCGGTATAGACGAGCATGAACACCACCGACTGGCCGATGTAGTTGGTCGCGGCCATGCGCCCGGCCGGTGCCAGTCGCGCGACCGCGGGCGCCCACCGCGAGCGCGCGAGCCGGAGCACCAGCGCCATGTACGCGAAGGTCAGCAGCGGATTGACCAGTTCCTGCACGCCGAACCAGAAGGCGGGCACCTGCACCCAGCCCGCGCCGTCGGCGCAGGTGATGGCCGAAACCGGCAGTCCCACACCGAATCCCGTCCACAGCACCCGCGGGGTCCAGCGGCGGATCAGAGCGCTGTCCTCGAAGATCCGGCGCTTGCCCGCCGCCATGCCGACGAGGAACAGCGCCAGGCTCGGCACGCCCTGGCCGACCAAGGTGAACAGCAGGAACAGCGGTCCGAAGTGCAGCTGCGTGTGCAGGGTGTCGGCGAAACCGCCGGTGAATCCGTCGGAAAGGCGCCGCAGGTCGAAGATCTGGGCCAGGTCCGCGACCTGCCCGGCGCCGCTGTCGGTCCCCGTCAGCAGGGCCGGAATGACGAACAGGCCGTAGAGCACGGCTCCGGTGATGACGGCGGTGCGCGGGCGGAGCTTGCGCAGCAGGATGAGGATCAGGCACAGGACCGCGTACAGCGTGAGGATGTCGCCGATCCACAGCAGCATCACATGCGCCAGCCCGATCGCGAACAGGGCGCCGCAGCGCCGCAGCAGCCGTGCCCGCGGCGCCGCCCCGGCGCGTTCGGCGGCCGCGATCTGCAGCGTGAACGAGTAGCCGAACAGGAAGGCGAACAGCAGATAGAACCGCCCGAGGAACAACCCGTCCACCAGCCCGGTGGTGAAGGTGTCCAGGCCGCCGTCGAAGCGCGGGCTCGGATGGTCGCGGGGCCCCGTGAGATTCAGCAGCGAGGTCACCACGACGACGTTGGTGACCAGGATGCCGAACAGCGCGAACCCGCGCAGGATGTCGACCTCGGCGATCCGCCGTCCCACCGCGGTGCGCGTCGACCCGATCGAACCGGACATGCGCTCACGCTATGCCGCGCGGCAGGGGTTCCGCGTCGGCCATCGAGCCGATTAGCGCCCGCACAGGTACGCCCATGGAACGACCCCGGCAGTGCTGGGAAGCGACTTGCGCCGTATTGACCCGCGCCCCTACGCCAGATGCGGAACGTCGCTGCTGAACGTGCCGTCAGGGAGCCAGGGCGGCGGGGAACTCGCACTGAACGGACCGTCAGGGAGCCAGGGCGGCGGGGAGTCCGCACTGCCGCACCAGGTTCGGGTCGCCGAAGACCGCGATGCCGGTGATGCCGTCGCCCGTCGTGGTCAGCACGCCGAGGCCGAAGGCGGTGTAGGCGCCCGAGTCCGTGCGGAGGTACGCCGCCGCCGCGGGCTGTCCGTTGACGGACGTGGGTAACATGCGCCAGGTCCCGGGCTCGCCCAGCACCCGGCCGGCCAGATAGGCGACGCAGGTGCGCTTGCCGGAGAACCAGGTCCGCGAGGGCGGCATCTCGAGCACGGCGTCGCGGTGCAGGATTCGTTCGAGCAGTGCGGCGTCGGAGTTCTCGAAGGCCGCGATGTATTCGTCGAGCAGGGCACGGCCGCGCGGATCGGTCGGCGCGCCGGGCCGCTCGGCGGCGGTGGCCAGCCGGTCCAGGCGGGCGCGGGCGCGCTGCAGGGTGCTCTTCACCGCCGCGGTGCTGGTGCCGAGCAACTCGGCCACCTCGGCGGCCGGGAAATCCAGTACGTCGCGCAGCACCAGCACCGCGCGCTGGCGGCCCGACAGGTGTTGCAGGGTGGCGATCAGCGCGAGCCGCAGGCTGTCGCGGGTGGCGGCGACCGCCGCCGGATCCTCGGTCTCGGGGGTGACCAGTGCGTCGGGCAGCGGTCCGAGCCAGTCGGTGTCGGTATCGGGATTCGTTGTGGTATAAGGGTTTCCGCTGGCGGCGTCCAGGCCGGACGGCAGTACTCGGCGGCTGCGACGCCGCAGCGCGGTCAGGCACAGATTGGTGGCGATGCGGTAGAGCCACGTGCGCACGGACGCGCGCCCCTCGAATCCGTCGTAGCCGCGCCACGCCCGCAGGTACGTCTCCTGCACCAGATCCTCGGCGTCGTCGTGCGAGCCGAGCATGCGGTAGCAGTACGCCAGCAGCTCGCGCCGGTACGGCCCGGTCGCGCCGGTGAATTCGGTGCTCGGTGAACGGTTCTCCGTCTGCACGATGGCCTTCCTCGGATCGCGAAGTCTCCGGACTCTAGCGCGGACCCGATTCCTTTCCAGGGTCGCTGTGGTCCATATCCGCGTACCTCGACATCGGAAGGACCATCATGACCACATCACTCGCACCCGCGGCCCGCGCGCTGATCGACGGCCCGCACTCGGCGATCCTCGCCACCAGCAACGCCGACGGCCGCCCACAGTCGTCGGTGATCTTCGTGAAGTACGAGGGCGACGGGTTCGTGTTCAGCACGATCGAGGGCCGGTTGAAGACACGCAACATGCGGCGCGATCCGCGCGTCAGCCTGCTGCTGCTGGGCGGCGACGGTCGCTACGTCGAGATCCGCGGCCACGTCGAGATCGCCGCCGACCCGGAGAAGGCACTGCTGCACGAGATGTACGACCGATACATGGGCGGCGCGACCCCGCCGCCCGAACCCGACGCGGTCCGGCTCATCGTGCGCGTCGTCCCCGAACGCTACTACGTCTGGCCGCCGAGGACCGACCACGAGTAACCGCCCGCGCTCTACCTCGTCGCCCCGAGCCTGGCCGCGGACCTGCGGCCCACGGCGACGGAAACGCTGTGGATCATGGACGCCTACGGCTTCTTCATCGCGGGGTTCCTGATCACGATGGGGACCCTGGGCGACCGCATCGCACGGCGCCGGTTGTGGAGCGGCGACGGCCTGTGCACCGCACTGCTGCTCGGCGACCGCGCGCCCGACCGGGACCGTATTCGGGCGGCCCTCAGCAGAGCGCTACCGGGAGGCGGTGCGTAGCCCGGCCGGGTGGCGCGACCCGATGTGCGGATGTTTCGATCGGGTCATGACTGCGGAACAACACGTCGTGTCGGCCAGCCGGGAGATCGCCGCCGG
This sequence comes from Nocardia thraciensis, assembly GCF_054782435.1. NCBI lineage: Bacteria > Bacillati > Actinomycetota > Actinomycetes > Mycobacteriales > Nocardiaceae > Nocardia > Nocardia thraciensis. The sequence goes on along the minus strand of NZ_BAAGSM010000008.1, from coordinate 12,730 downwards.
AGCGGACCGGATCTTCGACCTGATCGCCGACCCGTCCCAGCAGCCGCGCTGGGACGGCAACGACAATCTGGCGGAATCGGCCGCGGGACAACGGGTGGCTGCGGTCGGCGACGTGTTCACCATGACGCTGACCAAAGGTCAGGTGCGGGAGAACCACGTGGTGGAGTTCGTCGAGGGCCGCCGGATCGCCTGGCGGCCTTCGGAACCCGGGGCGCGGCCGCCCGGGCACCTGTGGCGCTGGGAGTTGGAGCCGGTGGACGAGACGCGCACCCTGGTCACCCACACCTACGACTGGTCGCAGCTGACCGACGAGAAGCGCCTGGTCCGCGCCCGCGCCACCACCGCGGAGAAGCTGCGGGCGTCGGTCGACCGGCTCGCCGCCCTCGCGGAAAGCCACGCGTCCTGAGCAGGCCGGTGGTGCGGACTCCGGTGGCCGGGGGCATGGTCGCCGAAAACTCCTCGGCCCGTTACCGATCGGTGCGGTAGCTGCTCGCGACCAGGGCCGAGCGCAGATACCACAGCCCGGCCGGTTGGGTGGGGTCGAGGCCGGTCAGCTGGGCGACGCGCTTGAGCCGGTAGTCAACGGTGTTGGTGTGCACGTGCAGCGCCCGCGCGGTCTGCTGGCGATTGAGATCGGTGCCGATGTGCCTGCGGAGGGTATCGAGCAGTTCGGGGTGGGTGTCGAGCGCGTCCAGCAGCGCGCCGAGGTGCTCGCGGCCCGGCCCCGGCCGGGTGAGCTGGTACTCCAGTGCGAGTTCGTCGAAGCGGTACAGCCCGGGGCTGCACCGCAGGCGCTGCACCATATCGAGCAGTTCGTGGGCGCGGCGGGCGGCGGTGGGTATGTCGGCGGCGGCGGCCTCGACCACCGCGGCGGTGACCGGCACCTGCGCGTGGCGGGAGACGAACGCCACGAACTCGTCGAGATCGCCGTCGGCGAGCGTCTCGGCGGGAATGAGTAGGGTGCCGCCGTCGACGCTGAGCAGCGACAGCGCGGTGTCGGCACAGCGGTCGGCCAGCGCCGCCTGCACCCGGCGGAGCTTGCGCCGTGCGACCACCTGGCCGTTGATCGCCGGATTGCCCTCGTCGCGATGCTGCGGCAGCGCAACGGCCACAACGTGATACGACTGCGCGATCTCGATCCCGGATTCGCGGGCCATCACCGAGGTGGGGTGCCCGGCGAGCAAGGCCGAGGTGAGCGTGTGCACGGCGGTGTGGTGTTCGCCCACGACGCCGCGCAATTCGCGAACGTAGGCGCGCGACACCGTGGCGTTGATGGTGTCGAGCACGTCGAGCAGCCGCCGCGATGCCCCCTTGACGCTGTCGAAGTCGTCGGGGGTGGCGCGGTCCAGGATCAGGTCGAAGCCGATCTTGAAGCCCTCGTGCAGGGCGTGCTGGATGGTATCGATCGGGATGCCCTCGCGGGCCCAGTTGGCGGCGGCGTGCTCGAGCCGGGCCGTCTTGTCGGGGACGTCGGCGCCGTCGAGCATGCTGATCGCCAGCTCCAGGCAGGCGCGGGTGACGGCCGTGATGTCGCCGCGCAGCGCGTCGCCGGGCAGCGTCCGGCACGGCGCGACCGTATCGACGAAGTGGCCCACCATCTTTCGCGCCAGTGCCCGCACGTCCTTGAGCGGCGAGGTGACCGGCTGGCCCGACATCGTGAGGTCCCGGTGGGCGGTGCTGGTGGCCGTCATCGTCGATTCCCTTCCGCTGCCGCGGCATTCGCGTAGCACCTCACGGTAACGCTTCGGTCACGGATCGAAACACCGCCCGATGAAGGTTCTGTGACCGGGCGGGGCCCTGGTGACGCGGGGTTGTGAGCGGTCACTAGCGGCGGAAGGGCACGCCGTGTTCCCGCACCCCGTGTTCGTTCCCGCACCCCATGCGACGGCCGCATGGGGTGCGAGAGCGTGTACGGGGTGCGGGAGGTGGGCGGCGTGGTTTTGATCGTGGTGCGCTTAAGGGGTGATCGTGGGCGGTGGGCGGGGGATCGTCGGCGTATGACCTCCACCGCTGTGCCCTCCCGCTCCGACAGCGAACTCGATGAGATCTTCGCGCCGCTGTTCGAACAGATCGCCGCCGGCGCCGTCGACCGTGAGATCGATCGGCGACTCCCGTACGAGGAGGTGGACAGGCTGCGCCGGGCCCGGTTCGGCGCGCTGCGGGTGCCCGTGGAGTTCGGCGGGTACGGCGCCGGTGTGCGGCAGTTGTTCCGGCTGCTCATCGAGTTGGCGGCGGCGGAATCCAATATCCCGCAGGCGTTGCGGGTGCATTTCTCGTTCGTCGAGGATCAGCTGCTCGCCGAGCCCGGCCCGGCGCGGGAGCGGTGGCTGCGCGCGGTCGGTGACGGAGCGCTGGTCGGCAATGCGATCTCCGAGCCCGGTGTCGGCGCGGCCGACAGGTATCGCACCCGCCTGACCCGCGACGGAGATCGCTGGCTGCTCAACGGGGTCAAGTACTACAGCACCGGCTCGCTGTACGCCGATCACATCCTGGCCGCGGCCGACCGGGACGGCGAGCGGATCGGTGTGCTCGTCGACGCGCATGCGGAAGGCGTGCGACAGCACGACGACTGGGACGGCTTCGGGCAGCGGCTCACCGCCAGCGGCACAACGGAATTCACCGACGTGGTGGTGGCCGACGACCGGGTGCTGGGCCCCGGATACGGCGTGCCGGGCCCGACCTATTCGACCGCCTATCTGCAACTGGTGCAGCTGGCGGTGCTCGCGGGCATCGCCCAGCGCGCCGAACGCGACGCCCGCGACTGGGTCGTGCGGCGCACCCGGACCTACACCCACGCGCCCGCCGATCTGCCGCGCCACGATCCCCTGGTGCAGCAGGTGATCGGCCGACTGTCCGCGGCCGCATTCGGTGCCCGGGCGAGCGTGCTGGCGGTCGCGGACATTCTCGACGAGGTGCTGGCCGCCGGTGCCCGCGACGAAAAGTCGCTGGTGGCAGCGGAATTGGCCGCGGCCCGGGCGCAGCTGGGCATCATCGACACGGTGCTGCCCGCGACCAGCCTGCTGTTCGAGGTCGGTGGCGCGTCGGCGACCTCGGAACGTCTGCGGCTCGACCGGCATTGGCGCAACGCCCGCACCGTCTCCGTGCACAATCCCGCGATCTACAAGGCCCGCGCCCTCGGTGATCATCTGCTCAACGGCGCCGAACTGCCGTTCGCGTGGAGCGCCGGTGAGCGCGCCACCACCGCGGGAGGTGCCCGGTGACGCGCCGGATCCGTTTCAACGCGTTCGACATGAACTGCGTGGCGCACCAGTCGCCGGGGCTGTGGCGCCATCCCGACGACCGGTCGCACCGGTACACCGACCTGAAGTACTGGACGGATCTGGCGATCCTGTTGGAACAGGGGCGATTCGACGGCCTGTTCATCGCCGACGTGCTGGGCACCTACGACGTCTACGGCGGCGACGACACCGCCGCGCTGCGCCACGGCGCCCAGATACCGGTGGCCGATCCGCTGCTGCTGGTGTCGGCGATGGCCGCGGCGACACGGCATCTCGGATTCGGCATCACCACCGGCACCGGATTCGAACATCCGTACCCGTTCGCGCGCCGCCTGTCCACCCTGGACCACCTCACCGACGGCCGCGTCGGCTGGAACGTGGTGACCGGCTATCTGCCTTCCGCCGCACGCAATTTCGGCGCCGACGACCAGCTCGATCACGACGAGCGCTACGACCGGGCCGATGAGTACCTGGAGGTGCTGTACAAGCTGTGGGAGGGTTCCTGGGAGGACGATGCTGTGATTCGCGATGCCGCGCAGGGCATTTACGTGGACCCGGGGAAGGTCCATCACATCGGGCACCGCGGCCGCCACTACACGGTCCCCGGCGTACACCTGTCGGAGCCGTCCCCGCAGCGCACCCCCGTGATCTACCAGGCGGGCGCGTCACCGCGCGGGGTCCGGTTCGCGGCCGAGAACGCGGAGGCCATCTTCGTCGCCGCGCCGTCGAAACGAGTGCTCGCACAGACGGTTTCCCGAGTTCGCGATGCGCTGCAGGAGGCCGGGCGCGATCGCTACGCCGCCCGGGTGTACGCGCTGTCCACCATCGTCACCGCGGATACCGACGCCGCGGCGCGACGCAAGCACGAGGAGTACCTGACCTATGCCAGCGTCGAGGGCGGGCTGGTGTTCATGTCGGGGTGGATGGGGATCGACCTGTCCCGCTACGACCTCGATGACCCGATCGGGCAGGTGGAGAGCAACGCCATCCAGTCGGCCGTGAGCGCGTTCCAGGAGGCCGACGACGACGGCCGCGAATGGACGGTGCGTGATATCGGCCTGTGGGCCGCGATCGGCGGGATGGGCCCGGTTTTCGTCGGATCCGGCACGACGATCGCCGACCGCCTGCAGCAGTGGGTCGACGACACCGACGCGGACGGCTTCAACCTCGCCTACGCGGTAACCCCGGGCTCCTTCGAAGACGTCGTGCGATACGTGGTTCCGGCGCTGACCGAACGCGGCGCCTATCCGACGGAGTATGCCCCGGGAACCCTGCGCAACGCGCTGTTCGGCGCGGGCGACCGACTGCCGGAGGAACACCGCGGCGCCCGATACCGGCTCGGCGGACCGGGATCGACCGTCCTGCCCGATGCCGTCTCCCGTCCGAACATGTCCGTCGCGGGGCGCCCATAGGACGACAGCGCCGCTCGGCCCTATGCCATCCCGGCGTGCTTTTGGCCGGGATCCATGTCGTCGCCGTCGGAGTCGCGGGATTATGCCCGCCGCGATCGATTCCGGCTGATCGCAACACTCGAAAGGCGCTCTCGCGCAACGGAGTATTCCGTTATGACGACACAGCACTCCCGCCCCGGTTCCACCCGCTCCGCCGCGATCGTGGGCGCAGGCCAGACCGGCGTCACCGCGGCGCTCGGCCTGCTCGACGCAGGATTCGACGTCACCGTGTACAGCGACCGCGATCAGCGGTCCCTGCGCGACGACGTGCCCGCGACCGGCACCGCCCTGATCTTCGGTGAGGCGCAGGCCGCCGAGTCGGCGTTGGGCCTGCCCACCTATACCGATCGGGCGCCACTGCACAGCGGGCTCACCGTCCGCATCGCCGGTCCCGACCACGCCGAAATCATCGAATTCGACGGCGCCTTCGACGATTACAGCGGCGTCGCCGTCGACACCCGGTTGAAGGCGGACGAACGACTGACCGCATTCCTGGAGCGTGGCGGCCGTTTCGTGGTCGAGGCCGTGACGCCGGAGAGGCTCGATTCCATCGCCGCCGCACACGATCTCACGCTCGTCGCCACCGGCAGGGGCGGCCTGTCCGAACTCTTCCCGATCGACGAGGCGCGCACGGTGTACGACGCCCCGCAGCGAACCCTGCTGACACTCACCGTGACCGGGCTCGGTCACGGCGAGGACGTCTTCGCCCACCGCAGCCGCGCGGGCGGCGGGCGCAGCGGCTTCTCGATCCTCGGCGATCAGGGCGAGGGCTGGTGGGGCCCGTACCTGCACAAGGACGCCGGGCCGAGCTGGGCCTTCCTCGGCTGGGCGAGGCCGGGCAGCGACTGGGAGAAGCGTTTCACCGCAGCCGATTCCGCGGAATCCGCGCACCGGATCATCGTGGACCTCTACCGCGACCACCTGGACTGGGATCTGCCCGAGGTGCTGGCCACCCGCGTGATCGCGGAGGACCGGCATTCCTGGCTGCGGGGCGCGGTGCGCCCGGTGTTCCGGGCGGGACTGGGCCACACCGCCGGTGGGCACCCGGTCGCCTCGCTGGGTGACACCGCCGTCGCCTACGATCCGATCGCGGGCCAGGGCGCGCAGAGCGGCCTCATCCAGGCGCAGCGACTCGTCGCGGCGGCCGCCGCGCACGAGGGCCCCTTCGACGACGCCTGGATCACCGCGCGGCACAACAGTTTTCTGGTGGAACGCGCGGAGGCGGCCGCACATGTCACCCGCCTCTTCCTGAGCGATCCGGCGCTGGGCGAGATCGGCGGCAGGTTCTTCAGCGCCGCCGCCGTCGACCCGCGTTTCGCCTCGGCTCTCGTGGGCCTGCTGCATCGGCCACAGCCGTTCGCCGGGATCGAAACCCTGGACGCGGCCGATGAATACATCGCCGCGGTCACGGGCGAGGACGCTGCCGCGCTCGTCTCGCGCTTTCAGCCCGCGGGCCGATTCTCCCGTTCCACCTACACCGCGCAGGCCGCTGCCCGCTAGCGGCGTGCGACGGTCCGCGCGATACGGCCGGCGCGGACCCGCCGCGGTCCCGCATGCCATCGTTCGCCGTGCCGCTTCGCAGCGGGCCGGGATCGGATCGGGCCGATTCAAACCCTCGCAGGCCACCGCGCACGGTGGTGGAGTGGGGCGCACACCGGGCGCAGGTTGCCGCGCCCGGTGTGTCACCACCGGTCGCCGACCATTGCCGGGAGCAGCGTATGACCACCGAGAACATCGCCGAGCAGATTCGGTTCGCCTACTGGGTGCCCAATGTCAGTGGGGGACTGGTCACCAGCGATATCGAACAGCGGACCAGCTGGGACTTCGAATACAACAGGAAGTTGGCGCAGACCGCGGAGCGCAACGGTTTCGAGTACGCGCTGTCGCAGGTGCGCTACACCGCGTCCTACGGGGCGGAGTACCAGCACGAGTCGACCTCGTTCAGCCTGGCGCTGCTGGGCGCCACCGAGCGGCTGAAGGTCATCGCGGCGGTGCATCCGGGACTGTGGCACCCGGCGGTGCTGGCCAAGTTCGGCGCCACCGCCGATCACCTGTCGGGCGGCCGGTTCGCGGTCAATGTCGTATCCGGTTGGTTCGCAGGGGAATTCACCGCCCTCGGCGAGCCGTGGCTCGAACACGACGAACGCTACCGCCGCAGCGCGGAGTTCCTCGAGGTGCTGCGCCGGATCTGGACCGAGGACAAGGTCAACTTCGGCGGCGACTTCTACCGAATCCGCGACTTCACGCTGAAGCCGAAGCCGCTCAACACCGCACAGCGGCCGAATCCCGAACTGTTCCAAGGCGGTAACTCCACCGCCGCCCGCCGCAACGGCGGCCGCTTCGCCGACTGGTACTTCTCCAACGGCAAGGATTTCGACGGTGTCACCGAACAGCTGGACGATCTGCGCGCGGTCGCCCGGGCCCACGATCGCGAGGTGAAGTTCGGCCTGAACGGGTTCATCATCGCCCGCGACACCGAGCGGGAGGCGCGCGACACCCTCCGCGAGATCATCGACAAGGCGAATCGCCCTGCGGTGGAAGGCTTCCGGGATGCGGTGCAGCAGGCCGGGGCGGCCACCCGCGACCGCACGGGCATGTGGGCCGACTCCACGTTCGAGGATCTGGTCCAGTACAACGACGGCTTTCGGACCCAGCTCATCGGCACCCCGGAGCAGATCGCCGAGCGCATCGTCGCCTACCGCGACCTCGGGGTCGACCTGATCCTGGGCGGTTTCCTGCACTTCCAGGAGGAGATCGAGTACTTCGGCGCGAAGGTGTTGCCGCTGGTGCGGGAACTGGAGGCCGCGCGCGCTCCCGCCGCGGTCGCGGGCCGATGACCGCCGTCGCGGCCGACCGGATCACCTCGGCGGCACACGCGTTCGAGGTGGCCCGGCGCCTGGCCGACGGGTTCGCGGCCGGGGCGGCGGGGCGCGACCGCGATCGTGAACTGCCGCACCGGGAGATCGACGAACTGGCGGCGAGCGGTCTGCTGGCGATCACCGTGCCGGGCGACCTCGGCGGTCCCGACCTGCCGCCGAGCGCGGTGGCGGAGGTGGTGCGCATCCTGGCGGCCGCCGATCCGAATATCGCGCAGATACCGCACAGCCACTTCGTCTACGTGAACCTGTTGCGACTGGCCGGTTCTCTCGCCCAGCGGCGGCGGTATCTCGGGCAGGTCCTCGACGGCGGCCGGATCGCCAACGCCCAGTCCGAGCGGACCGGCGCCACCGTCGCCGACATCGGCACCACGGTGCGCCCGGTGGGTGGCCGACTGCGCATCGACGGCGTCAAATACTATTGCACCGGTTCGCTTTTCGCGGATGTGCTGGCAGTCCTGACGCGGCTCGACGATCCCGAGGGGAGCAGCGGCCTGGAGCCGGGCGAGTACATCGCCTATCTGCCCGCCGAAAGCCCGGGCGTGCGAATCATCGACGACTGGAACGGAATCGGGCAGCGCACCACCGGCAGCGGGACGGTCTCGTTCGACGGGGCGGTGGTCGATCCCGAGCAGCTGGTCCCGCGCTCACCCGCGGTCCGCGCGCCGACAGGGTACGGCGCCTTCGCGCAGCTGCTGCACGTCGCCATCGACGCCGGAATCGCCCGCGGGGCACTCACGGCCGCCACGGATTTCGTGCGCACCAAGAGCCGACCATGGTTCGAGGCGGGAGTGGAACGCGCCGTGGACGATCCGCTGCTGATCCAGCGCTTCGGGGAACTGGCTGTCGCCGTGACGGCCGCCGAGGCGACCCTGGCGGCGGCGGGGGCGGCTGTCGATCGCGCCGTCGGTGCGGGGCCCGAGCCGCGGTCGCCCGAACCTGATCCGGAGTCACCTCCCGCCGAGCGAGGCGGTGCGCCGGGTGCTGCCTCACTCGTCGTGGCGACGGCCAAGATCCTTGCCGATCGCGCCGCCAACGAGGTGTCGTCCGCGCTGTTCGAGGTCTCCGGAACCCGCAGCGCCGCAGCGGATCTCAACCTGCACCATTTCTGGCGCAACGCCCGCACCCACACCCTGCACGATCCGGTGCGCTGGAAATATCAGCACATCGGCCGCGCGGTGCTGCACGATACGCCGCCCCCACTGCACGGCGTCATCTGACCGCCGCCGAGTCAGCCGCGTCCGTGCCGCTGTTCGTAGGCGGCGTGCTCGGCCTCGGCGCGGCGGCGCTGGCGAACGTCGGCGAGCGCGGGGTCGAGGCCGTGCTTGCTCAGGCGGTGGCGGCGGTAGACGTACATCAGGGCGATGGTGAAGTAGATCAGCGGGATGTACAGCAGCGCCATCATCGACAGGCCCATCCACAGCGGCCCGGGCACCAGCAGGAACAGGCACAGCGGCAGTAGCACGGGGATGAGGAAACGCACCAGGTAGCGGCGTGCCGCACCGGCTCCGGTGAGATCCTCGAGCACCCACTCCCGCATCGACGGCGGCAGGGTCGCGCCGCAGATGTAGCGCACGCGCTGGAGGGGATTCGGGGTCTGCCTGATCACTTGTGCTCCCTGCGTCGTGCGCCCGGACCGCCAGGGGCGCAGGTGTGTTCGACCGCGGTCATGCGCCTGCGGGCGCCGCGCGCCCGGCGCGGCGAGCGGCCTCGTTGACCCGGGTGAGGATGTCGCGCAACTCCTCCAGATCGGCGAGGCTCACGCCGAGCCGCCGCACGACCGCGGGCGGGATCCGCTCCGCGTCGCGGCGCAGGGCCCGCCCGGCGGCGGTGAGATCGATCAGCAGGGTGCGTTCGTCGTGCGGGTCGCGGCGGCGGGTGATGAGCCCGGCGGTCTCGAGCCGCTTGAGCAGCGGCGACAGCGTGGGGGAGTCCAGTTGCACCGCGTCGGCGATGGCCCGCACCGACATCGGCGCCTCGCCCCACAGCGCCAGCATCACCAGGTATTGCGGATGCGTGAGCCCCATCGGTTCCAGTAGCGGCCGATATACGGCCAGCACCGACCGATTGGCCACGGCCAGCGCGAAACACACCTGCCGGTCCAGTCGCAGCGGATCGTCGTTCTCGACGGCCATGCCATCACCTCCGCGGCCATACATTACCGCGCCAATAGTTAATGCACAAACGATTCATGCGAACAGGGTGTTCGGGCCGCGGTGAGGGTCTCGGTCCGGTAGTTCCGATCAGAAGGACGGTAACCCTCGTGGATCGTTCCGGCGTTGCCTAGCGTTCGCCCACGTGATCTTCACCCAACGGACGCCGACGCCCGCGGCGAGCCGACCCGGGACGGGCGAGACGGCGACCAGATCGTCCACGCGTGAAACCCCGCCACGGTCTGTGGCCCTGGGCAGCGTCATCGGCACGACCATCGAGTGGTACGACTTCTACCTGTACGCGACCGCCGCGGCGCTGGTGTTCAAACCGCTGTTCTTCCCCAATGTTTCGCCGACCGCGGGAACGCTGGCGTCGTTCGCCACCTACGCGGCCGGCTTCGGTGCGCGTCCCCTCGGCGCCGTCATCTCGGGTCATCTGGGAGACCGCCTGGGCCGCAAGACCGTTCTGGTCGGCGCGCTGCTGCTGATGGGGATCACCACCGCCGCGATCGGTGTGCTGCCGACCTACGCGCAGGTGGGCCTGCTGGCGCCCGCGCTGCTGGCGACGCTGCGCGTGCTGCAGGGTCTGGCCGTCGGCGCGGAATGGGGTGGCGCGGCGCTGCTTTCGGTGGAGCATGCGCCGCCGGGGCGGCGCGGCTGGTACGGCAGCTTCACCCAGCTCGGCTCGCCCGCCGGAATGCTGCTGGCGACGGCGGTCTTCTACCTGGTGCGCGCCGTGCTGGGCGAGGACGCGTTTCTCGCTGGGGGATGGCGGATCCCGTTCCTGCTGAGCGTCGTACTGGTGGTCGTCGGGCTGCTGATCCGACTGCGGCTCGCCGATGCCGAGGTCTTCGGCAGGCTGCGGGAACAGGGGGATATCGTCCGCCTCCCCGTCGTCGAGGTGCTGCGTGAGCAGCCGCGAAATGTGCTGCTGACCATCGGTTTACGGCTGTCGCAGATCTCGCTGTTCGTATTGCTGACCACCTTCTCACTGAGCTATCTGCAGGACGAGTTCGGCAAGGGCAACTCGATCGGCCTGTTCGCGGTGCTGCTCTCCTCGGCGCTCGGCCTGGCCAGCACTCCGATCTGGGCGCGGCTCTCGGACCGGGTGGGCCGCAAGCCCCCGTACCTGTTCGGCGCGGTCGGTGGGCTGGTGGCGCTGGCGCTGTTCTTCCTCGCCGCCGAATCCGGTTCGCGCACAGCGGTGGTCGTGGCGATCGTGGTCGGGGTGAACGTGGCTCACGACGCGATGTACGGGCCGCAGGCCGCCTGGTTCGCGGAACTGTTCGACACCCGGGTGCGCTACAGCGGCACCTCGCTCGGCTATCACGTCGGCGCCGTGCTGTCGGGCGGATTCGCCCCGCTGATCGCGGCCGCGTTGCTGACCGCGGGTGGCGGGAACCCATGGCTGATCGTCGTCTATTTCGCGGTGCTGACGGCACTCACGACCGCGGCGGCCTGGGCGGCGCGCGACACCTATCGAGACCGAATCGGAGAGGCACCATGAGCCGGATCTATCTGAACGCCTTCGATATGGCGTGTGTCGGGCACCAATCGGCGGGCCTGTGGCGTCATCCCGACGACCAGGGCCACCGCTATCGGAAGCTGGGGTACTGGACCGAACTGGCCCGCACCCTGGAGGCCGGGGGCTTCGACGCGCTGTTCCTGGCCGACGTACTCGGCGTCTACGACGTGTACGGCGGATCGCGCGACGCGGCGGTCGCCGACGCCGCGCAGTTCCCGGTCAACGATCCGGCGATGGCCGTCTCGGCGATGGCCGCGGTGACCGAGACGCTCGGATTCGGCCTCACACTGTCGCTGACCTACGAGCAGCCCTATGCGCTGGCCCGGCGGATATCGACGCTGGATCATCTCACTGACGGCCGGGTGGCATGGAACATCGTCACCTCCTATCTCGACAGCGCCGCCCGCAATCTCGGTCTGGGCCAGCAGATTCCGCACGACGAACGGTACGAGATCGCCGACGAGTACCTGGAGGTCTGCTACAAGCTGTGGGAGTCATCGTGGGAATCCGATGCGGTGGTGCGGGATTCGGCGCGCGGCGTCTACACCGACCCGGCCAAGGTGCACGACATCGAGCACAAGGGGCGGCATTTCACGGTGCCCGGACCGCATCTCAGCGAGCCCTCGCCGCAGCGGACCCCGGTGCTGTTCCAGGCGGGCGCCTCTCCGCGCGGGATCCGGTTCGCGGCCGCGCACGCCGAGGCCGTGTTCGTCTCCGGCCCGACCCCCGAGGTGGTGCGCGGCCCGGTCCGCAACTTGCGCGCCGCGGCGGCCGAACTGGGCCGAGATCCCCGCTCTATCAAGGTGTTCACGATGCTCACGCCGATCGTCGCCGAAACCCGAGAGCGGGCCCTCGACAAGCTCCGGTCCTACGAGCGGCTGGTCAGTACGGAGGGCGCGTTCGCGCTGTTCGGCGGCTGGACGGGTGTCGACCTGTCGGAACTGGATCCCGACGAGCCGCTGCGCTACGTCGAAACCGACGCCAACCGTTCGGCGCTGGCGTCGTTCACCACCGCCGACCCCACCCGCGCCTGGACGCCCCGGGAACTCGCGCGGACGATCGGCATCGGCGGCCGCGGCCCGGTGGTCACGGGTGCGCCGGGAGAGGTCGCGGACGAACTCGAGCGCTGGGTCGACGAGGCCGACGTCGACGGCTTCAACCTGGCCTATGTCACCACGCCCGGCACCTTCGCGGACTTCGGGCGCCTCGTAGTGCCGGAGCTGCGCCGCCGCGGCCGCGTCCCGGAGTCGTCCGCGCCCACCACGCTCCGCGAAAGGCTGGGCGGCAGTGGGCCTTTCCTGGCCCCGAACCACCCGGGCGCCGCCTACCGGAGGTCGTAGGCCCGATCTCGGCTCGTGCAGTCGCCCCGCGCCCAGCCGGAGCGAACGGTACGGACTAAGACCGTGTCTTACGTGGTTGTGGTCCGGTTCGGATGCGTCGGATCCGGTTGTGCTGCATGATGTTCGGTTTGTGACCGACGAGTTGT